>DATBAH010000020.1:0-2962 GCA_036271615.1 Gaiellaceae bacterium | reverse complement strand
GCCGTTTCCCTCGAGCGCTCCGCGATGCGCCTCGGCGTCGATGCCGCGAGCAAGGCCGCTGACGACGACGAGCCCCGCGGCCGCGAGCTCCCGGCCCAGGCTGCGGGCGACGGACGCGCCGTAGCCGGAGCTTGCGCGTGCGCCGACGATCGCGACTGCCGGCCGGGCTAGCAGCTCGAGCTTCGCCACTCCGCGCAGGAAGAGACCAGGCGGCGGATCGTGGATCGCGCGCAGGAGCGGCGGGAAGCTCGAGGACGAGCGCGCGAGGAAGCGATACCCGGCGGCCGCGAGCTGCTCGAGATAGGCGCGGTCGTCGAAGCGGCGCTCGAAGCCTCGCCACCGCTCCCCGCGCGGCGTCTTGACGAGGTGCGTGCCCGTCTCGGAGGCGAAAACGGCGAGGGCGAGCTCAGACATTCGTCAGCTCGTCGGGCGAGCGGTAGGAAAGAGCCTCCGCCACGTGCTCGGGCAGAACGAGGTCCGCCCCCGCGAGCGCAGCGATGGTGCGCGCGACACGGCCGACCCGCGCGTAGCCGCGCCCGGAGAGGTGGAGGCGGTCCGCGGCGCGACGGAGCAGCGCGTCGGCCTCCGCGTCTCGCGAGGGCGCCTTCGCCGCGAGCCGCTCGCGGGCCGCGACCACACGCTTGCCTACGGCCGCGGAGCTCTCGCTCGCTGCCGCAGCAAGCTCCTCCCCTCGCACGCGCGGCATCGCGAGCACGAGATCGAAGCGGTCGAGAAGCGCACGCGAGAGCTTGTCCCGGTAGCGCGCGAGCCGCTGCGCCGAGCAGCTGCACTGCGCCGCCGGATCGCCACGGCCGCCACACGGACACAGATTCATCGTCGCAACGAGCTGAAAACGGGCCGGGAAGACGACGCGGCCGGCGGCGCGCGACACCGAGATGAAGCCGTCCTCGAGCGGCTGGCGCAGCGCTTCGAGGGCCGGCCTCTGGAACTCGGCGAGCTCGTCGAGGAGAAGCACCCCGAGATGCGCCAGGCTCGCCTCACCCGGTCGCAGGTGCGGGCCGCCACCGACGATCGCGGCAGTCGAGGCGCTGTGGTGCGGCGCCCGGAACGGCGGCTGGGCCACGAGCGGATGCTCACGGTCGACCAGTCCTGCGACCGAGTGGATCCTGGTCACCTCGAGCGCCGCGTCCGGGTCGAGCGGCGGCAGGATCCCCGGCAGACGACGAGCGAGCATCGTCTTCCCCGTCCCGGGCGGCCCGCCGAACAGGACGTTGTGTCCGCCCGCGGCGGCCAGCTCGAGAGCGCGCCGGGCGCGTTCCTGTCCGCGAACGTCGGCGAGATCGGGTGCCCCCGCAGGTCGGTGGCCGTCCGGGACCAGCGGCGGCTCCGGCTGGAGCTCGAGCTCCCCGCGGAGGTACGCGACTGCCTCGGCGAGATGCTTGATCGGCATCGCCGCGACGCCGGCGAGCGCGGCCTCCCGAGCGGCATCCGCCGGACAGAGGAGCCGCTCGACGCCGAGGCGTCGCGCTCCTTCGGCGACGGCGAGCACGCCGCCCACCCGGCGCAGCCGGCCGTCGAGCGCGAGCTCGCCGACCGCGGCGGTGCGCTCGAGCGCGCGTCGCGGAAGCTGCTGCGACGCAGCGAGCAATGCGAGCGCGATCGGCAGGTCGAAGCCGGACCCCTCCTTGCGCAGCTCGGCAGGCGCAAGATTCACCGTGATCCGGCCGGTCGGGAAGCTCAGCTCGGCCGCGGCGATCCCCGAGCGAACCCGCTCACGCGCCTCCTGACACGCACGGTCGGCGAGGCCGACGATCGTAAAGCCGGGCAGGCCGTCGCGAACGTGGGCCTCGACGTCGACGCGCCGAGGCTCTAGGCCGACGAGAGCATGCGTGACCGCGCGTGCAAGCACGGATCGAGGCTAGGAGCCAACCCGTCACGCCGAGCTCAGCGAAGAGCGCCAACTTCGAGTCGTGACACTCGCTCAGCGAGTGCCGTAAAACCAGGAAGGATGGTGATGGAGGCATCACCGACAACGCTGACGGCCCATCGTCGTCGGCGACGCTTCAGGTGAGACGCCTGTCGTCCGGCTCCGTCCGCATCTCTCCTGCAAGCTGTCGTAGTTGGTCGCGGATCGCGGACGCTGTAGCTTGCCCTCGGATGGACAGGAGGCTGGGACTGTCTCTGCCGGCGGCGGCTCTGCTCGTCCTCGCGGGCTGCGGCTCGGGCTCGAAGACCGAACCGCTCGTTTTCACCAAGAAGACGACCACGACGCTCGCCAGCCCGACGGCGGGGGAGCCCGTTCGGTGCCTGAAGGTCCACGCGAAGATCCCGCCCGAGGGGGCGAGCATCGCAGTCTCGGGCAAGGGCAGCTCCTCGTCGACGAAGCTTCAGCTCACACGCCAGTCGGACGGCTCGCTCATCATCTCCTGCAAGCCGTAGAGCGCCCGCGCGAGGGCTAGGGTTGGCGGCATGGCTGGCGTCACGCGTGTCCAGAACCTCGTCAGCCTCGCGCTCGACCCGAGCGGTGGGCCGCCCGGCCATAGCTTCAGCGCTGCGTCGCTGACCGAGTCCTTCGGCGCGGTCGCGACCGGCATGGGCGTCTACGACCTCGAGCCGGGCAATGCCACCTGGCCGTACCACTTCGAGACAACCGAGGAGGAATGGCTGATCGTGGTCGAGGGTGAGCTGACGCTCCGCACGCCGGAAGGCGAAGCGGTCCTGCGCGCCGGCGACGTCGCCTGCTTCCCGGCCGGCGCAGCCGGGGCGCATGCAGTGCGCAACCACACGGATACGCCGGTGCGGTACGCGATGCCCTCGACGCATGCTCCCTACGGAGATGCGTGCGTCTACCCGGACAGCGGGAAGGTGCATGTCGCCGCCGCGGGCTTCAACCACCGCGGCCGCCTCGGCGAGCCCGTCGACTACTGGGAGGGCGAGCAGTGAGCGTCGCCAACCTCTTCGAGGTCGAGCTCCAGCCGGACAAGGACGACGCGCCGGGCTA
>DATBAH010000019.1:0-6577 GCA_036271615.1 Gaiellaceae bacterium | reverse complement strand
GACGAGGCCGCAGACGATCTAGGAGGGTTTGCCGCTCGACGGGTGGAGGAGCGGCACGCTCCCTTCCCAACCGGCCTCGAGCACGCCGAGCGTCGTGGGCGGCGTGATCACGGCGGCCTCTCCGCGCGGCCTGGCCCGTCGTTCCGTGTAGCCGCCGGGCGACCAACGCCGGAGCGCGTCCCCGAGGACGAGCCACGGCTCGTCGTCGAGCAGGACGAACGCGCCGTCGGGTAACTCCTCGAGAGGCCGCTCGTGCAGGCGGCGGCCGGCGACGTCGCCGCCGAGACGTTCGGCGTGCAAGCGACCGTCGAGCTCGTCGGCGCCGGCTGCGCCCGTGAGTCCGAGGAAGCTGCGGTAGTCGGCGTTCCGGCACTCGGCGCACGGCCGATGTCCGGCGGCGAACGCGGTCGCCTCGTCGAGGAAGAAGAGGCCGGTGTAGCGGCCCGGCGCCATCGGGCCGCCCTCGCGGTAACGGCCGCGAAACTCGAGGCGGCAGGAGATCCACCGCTTCAGCTGCCACTCGCGGCGGATCTCTCCGCGCTCGTCGTGCAGGCGGCCCCGGTTGCCGTACACGAGGCCGCGCTCCGGCGTCGCGAGCAGCTCGCTCAACGGTGTCACCCGGTTCTGGAACGGCATCAGATCGTGAGGACGATCTTGCCGAGCTGCTCGCCTGCCTCCAGCCGCTCGTGCGCGGTCCGGATCTGCTCGAGCGGGAGCACCGAGTCGACGACGGGCAGCGCGCGTCCGCTCGCCACGAGCTCGTAGGCGCCTGCGAAGTCCTCTCCGGTTCCCATCGTGGAGCCGAGGATCGAGAGCTGCTTCCACCAGATCCGGTGCAGCGCCGCCGGCGGGTTCGGGCCGGACGTCGCGCCGCAGACGGTGATGCGGCCTCCCGGCGCGGCGACCTGGAGGGACGTCGCCCACGTCGCCTCGCCGACGTTCTCGACGACGACGTCGATGCCGTGGCCGTCGGTCGCCTCCTGCACCGCCGCCTTCACGTCGCCGGTGGCGTGGTTCACGGTCGCGTCCGCGCCGAGCTCGCGCGCGCGCTCGAGCTTGGCGTCGCTCGACGATGTGACGAGCACGCGTGCGCCGAGGGCCTTGGCGATCGCGAGCGCGGCGGTCGAGACGCCGCCGCCGATGCCCCAGGTGAGCACCCACTCGCCCTCGCGCAGCCCGGCGCGCGTTACGAGCATCCGGTACGCGGTCTCGAAGACGAGCGGGAAGGCCGCCGCCTCCTCGAAGCTCAGCCCCTCCGGGATCGGGTGGACGTTCGTCGCCGGCACCGCGATCAGCTCGGCGTTCGTGCCGTCGCCGTGCTCGCCGATCACGTGGATCCGGCCGCCGCCGGCCTCGATCCCGGGATTGAGAACGACGCGCTCGCCCGGCTCGAAGCCGGCCACGCCGTCGCCGAGCGCCTCGACGACGCCGGCTCCATCGGCGCCGAGGATGCGCGGCTTCGGTACGGACGGCAGTCCCTTGCGGATCCAGACGTCGAGATGGTTCAGCGCGGAGGCGTGGAGGCGGACGAGCACCTCGCCCGGTCCGGGCTCGGGATCGGGCGCCTCTTCGAGCACGAGCACCTCGGGCCCGCCGTCCTCGTGAATCCGAACCGCGCGCACCGCGGCAGACTATCCGCGTGACCGCAGGGGAACTAGAGGCTCTCGCGCAGGCGCTCGGGCTCGACGCGATCGGCGCCGCGCCGGCTGAGCCGTACGAGGCGACCGAGCGCCACATCCGCGAGCGGCGCGAGCGTGGGCTCTTCGCCGACATGCGCTTCACGATGGCGCGCCCCGAGGAGTCGTGTCATCCCGAGACGCTTCTGCCCGGCGCCCGCACCGTCGTCTCGGCCGCGCTCTGCTACTGGCTGCCCGAGCCGGAGCGTCCGCCGGGTCACGGCCGGCTGCCGCGGTACACGTGGTACGACGCCTACGAGGTGCTGAGGGAGAAGCTCGACACGCTCGGCCGCGAGCTCGGTGGCGCGTATCGCGTGCTGGTCGACGCGAACCAACACGTCGACCGCGAGGCGGCCGCGCGGAGCGGCGTCGGCTTCTACGGCAAGAACACGCTCCTGATCACGCGCCGCCACGGCTCCTGGGTCGTGCTCGGGACGCTCGTCACAGACGTCGAGCTCGAGCCGACGACGCCGCTCGACCTCGACTGCGGCGACTGCAGGCTCTGCATCGACGCCTGCCCGACCGGTGCGCTCGACGAGCCGGGAACGCTCGACTCGACCCGCTGCCTCAGCTACTGGACACAGGCGCCTGCACCGCCGCCCGCGGAGTACCGCGCCGACCTGGGCGCGCAGGTCTATGGCTGCGACATCTGCCAGGACGTGTGCCCGTGGAATCGCGGCGTCGAGAAACGGCGCGCGGGTGAGCCGCTCCCCGAGGATGCGACTCCGCATGTCTCCCTCGTGCAGTGGCTCCAGAGCGACCCCGACGAGCTGCGACGCCGCTTCGCGCGGCTCTACGTCCCGCGCAACGACGGTCGGCGCCTGCGGCTCAACGCGCTCGTCGCGGCAGGCAACGTGGGGGGCGACGGCGAACGGGACGCCGTGACTTCCTGCCTCGACGATCCAGACGAGCCCACGCGCGAGCTCGCGGCCTGGGCGCTCGCGCGGCTGGAGGAGCGCGATGCTTAGCCGCCCCGGCCGCTGGCTGGTCCTGCTGCGGGGCGTGCTCGTGGTCGTCGGCGCAATCGCCGTCGCCCTCACGAACTTCCCACCGTCGTATGAAGCCTGGGCCTGGGCGGTCGTCGGCTTCTTCGCCGCGGTGACCGTCTTCTCGGGCGCGCTCTCGGTGATCGAGCTCGGTCCCGTCGCCCGCGTGCGGGCTCGCGTGCTGCTGCTCGCTCTTGACGCGCTCGTTGCGATCGGGTTCGTCGCCGTCTTCTCGTTCGAGAAGGGTGAGCCCTGGCGTGCCCTCTACCTGATCCCGATCGCGGCGGCGGCGCTCCGCTTCGGGCTCGTCGGCGGCGCCATCGGCGGCGCTGTGATGGTGGGGGCGACGCTCGTCATCGACGCGCTCGGCCCGGGCCTACAGTGGAAGACGGCGTTCGCGCGCGTGCTCGTCGGGATGCTGGCCGGAATCGTCATCGGCCGGCTCCGCGACACCCTGAACGCCGAGCGGAGTCGCGCCGAGGCGCGGGCGGCCGAGGCGGAGCGGCTGCGCGACGAGCTCGGTCACCGCGTCGACGTGCTCGAGACCGCGAACCGCTGCGCACGCGCGCTCGGCTCCTCGCTCGAGCTCGACGAGGCATTCGGTGCGTTCATCCGCGAGCTCCGCGGGCTCGTCCCGTTCCAGCGGACGGCCATCGTGCTCGTGGAGGGCGACACCGCGACCACGATGGCCACGGCCGGCCGCGGCGCCGGCGAGGTCTTTCCGCCAGGCAACAGCGACCCGATCGACGGCTCGCTGCTGGAACGGATGCTCGACGGCAGGCTCGTCGTCCGCCGCGACCTCACCGAGAAGGAGTACCCGGCCGACGAGCAGCTCCTCGCGCTCGGGCTGCGCAGCGAGCTCGTGACGCCTCTGCTGCTCGGTGCCCGCACGATCGGGATGCTGAGCCTGTCGCGCGACCGTCCCGACGCCTTCAGCGCGGACGAGGTCGAGCTCGTCTCTCTGCTCGGCCGTCTCGTCGCGACCGCCGTCCAGAACATCCGCGCCTACGAGGCCGAGCGGAGACGCGTGGAGGAGCTCGCACGCCTGTCGCAGCTTCGCGCCGACTTCGTCTCGCTCGTCTCCCACGAGCTGCGCAGCCCGATGGCGGCGGTCATCGGCGCGGCGCGGACGCTGCAGGACCGCTGGCGGATGCTGTCCGCGGCACAGCGCGAGTCGTTTCTGGCGCTGATCGGCGACGAGACGGCGCGGCTCGCGGAGCTCGTCGCGGACGTGCTCGACACGTCCCGAATCGAGGCGGGGACATTCAGCTACCGCTTCGAGGAGGTCGACCTCGGCCGCGTCGTCGACGAGGCGATCGAGACCGCGGTGCTTGCGCAGCAGGAGGTGCCGGTCGTTGCTTCGGTCCATGGAGCGATCCCCACGATCCGCGGCGACCACGCCCGGCTGCGGCAGGTGCTCGGGAACCTGATCGAGAACGCGGTCAAGTACTCGCCGGAGGGTGCCGAGGTGCGCGTCGCAGCGGCGGCGGGGAACGGCGCCGTGCGGATCTCGGTGCGCGACGCCGGGCCGGGGATCCCGCGCGACCAGCAGGCACGCATCTTCGAGAAGTTCGGGCGGGCCGAAGTCGAGGGCGGCTCGAAGCCGGGAACGGGACTGGGGCTCTTCATCGCCCGCTCGATCGCGGAAGCCCACGGCGGCTCGCTCGACGTGAGCTCCGGCACCGATCAGGGCTCGACGTTCACCCTGTCCGTGCCGGCCGGGAAATAGCTACGCGCGGGCGGCGCGCATGCGCTCGACGCCGAGCTCCTTCGCGAGAGCCTTCGCGCGTGCAGCGATCGAGCGCCGCAGCTCGTCCGGCTCGAGCAGCACCGCCTGGCCCCGCAGCGAGAGCACCTCGCTCTCGAGCCACTCGTCGCTGCCGACCGGAAGCTCGCGCACGGCGCTTCCGTCGGTCAGGAGCCGCGCCCCGCGCTCGATCGCCCAGCGAGCGATCTCCTCGTCGTACAGGAGCTTCGCGGTGCGTGCGTCGCGGAGCCGCGTCGGCTCGAATCCCTCACGCGGCTCGAACCGCTCCCGCGTGACCTTCGCGCTTCGCATCCGGTCGAGGCGGAACGACCGGGCGCCGTCGCTCGTGCGATCCCACGTGTGGACGTACCAGTTCGGCAGCTCTCGCTCGAGCGAGTACGGCTCGACGAGCCGCGTCGACGGAGCGGCGTCCGCCTCCTTTTGGTACTCGATCTCGACGAGCTTCCGCTCTCGCATGCCGCGCGCGAGCCTCGAGACGAGGTCGAGCTCCTCGGTGCCGACGTGCGGCTCCGGGGTGCGTGCGAGCTCGAACTGGCCGAATGTGTCCTCGAGCTTCTTGCGGACGCGCGAGAGCGGCGTGTGTGCGTCGGCCGCGATCATCGGCCCGACGTACTCGAGCGCCAGCCGGATCGCGCGCGCCTCGAGCGGCGTCAGTCGCGGCGCGGCGCGGAACGTGTCGCCCCAGAGCTCCTTGTCGACGTGCACCGAGCCGTCCCGCAGCTCGGCGTACACCGTGTAGCAGCCACCGCCGAAGTTGACGAGATTGAGCAGCGACAGGTGCTCTTCGAGCTCTTCGGGGGGAATCGACGGGAACTTCTCGAGCAGCTCGTCCGCCGGAAACTCGGCTTCGCGCTCCTCGCCGCACGCTGCGAGGAGGTAGGCGAGCAGCGCCTGCAGGACGGCGAACCGTTCGGGCGCCACCGGCCCGGCCGGCCGTTCCACCGTCCCGTCGGAGGTCGCGGCCGGCTTCTCGCGCGCCGGCTGCGGCGACTCTCCCTCGTGGCCGTCCCGCACCCGCCGCAGCGCAGTGGCGACGTCCCGCTTGAGCTCGGCCGGCTCGAGCGGCACTGCGCGGCCGTTCTGGCGCAGCACCCAGGAGGCGAGCTGGGGGATGGAGGAGTACTCGGTGACGAAGACGCCGTCGACGAGCTTGCCGGTGGTGCCGTAGGCGCGCCGCACCCACCACGCCGTGTCGCCGCGTACTTCGATCCGCGCGGTGCCGGCGATCTCGCCGATCTGCCACGGCGGCCGGCCGCGGTAGAGCTCCACGTCGAAGTCCGCCGGCGCACGGAAGTCGCGCTCGCGCCGCGTTGCGAACTTGATGTCGCCGCGAATGCGCGAGACCCGGAAGGTGCGGATCTCCTCGCGGTCGAGGTCGTGGCCGACGACGTACCAGAGCCCGTTGTCGTTGAGGAGGGCGTACGGGTTCAGCGTCCTCTCGCTCTGGTCGTCCCGGGAGATCGACCAGTAGTCGAAGCGCACCGTCCGCTGCTTCGAGATCGCGTTCTCGAGCTTCGCAAGGCGTCCCGGCGTCTCGGGCGAGTAGTCGGGATCGAGCACCTCGACACGACTCGCAGTCTCCGTCCGCGCCTCCGAGAAGCCCGGCCGTCCGAGCGCGAGGTTCTGCAGCGCGAGGCGCAGCGGCTCGGCGTACGCGAACTTCCCCTCGAGGAGGTAGAAGGCGGTCTGGAGCGCCGCGAGCTCCTCGTCCTCGAGCTCGAGCTTGGGGAGGAAGTACTGCTCCGAGCGGAGCGTGTAGAGCTCCTCGCCGGTGAACTCGTCGCGCTGCGACTGCAGCGGGACGCCGAGCGCGAGCAGCTCCGCGCGGTCGGAGTAGAAGCGTCGCGCGAAGGCCTCGTCCGACATCTCCGAGTAGCCCTCGACGTTCGACTTCACGTCGCGCGCAGTCAGCGCCCTCCGCTCGGCCATGAGGAAGGCGACGAGCGAGAGCTGCCGAATCAGCTTGTCCGTGTCGTGTGACACTCGTCGAGGAGCCTATCGGCTCCTCGACGTCGGGAAAGGAACTCCGCGCCCGGGAGAGCGCGGTCTCCCGGACGCTCCGTGCCGGCGAGAATTGTCTCCTGGCCCCGGGTGGGGTGCTGCAGAGGCCGGAGCGGAAGCGGCACGCGCAGCGTCGCTTCCGCGGA
>DATBAH010000018.1:0-18516 GCA_036271615.1 Gaiellaceae bacterium | reverse complement strand
CGACTTGTCGCGCGAGCCGTGGAACGAGAGCAGCTTGACGTGCTCCGCGAGCTCCTCATCGTTCGTCGTCACCAGCCCGCCGTCGCCGAGGCAGAACAGGTTCTTCGTCGGATAGAAGCTGAAGGTCGAGATCGCGCCCTGCTGGGCTACTCCGGGTGCGCCGAAGGCCTGGGCGGCGTCCTCGAGCACAGGAATGCCGAGCTCGACGAGGGGACGGACGTCCAGCAGGCGGCCGAAGAGGTGCACCGGGATGATGGCCCGCGTCCGGTCGGTGACCTTGGCGGCGGCGTCCTCCAGGTCGAGGTTGAGCGTGACCGGGTCGATGTCCGCGAAGACGGGCGTCGCACCACGTCGCACGACCGACTCCGCCGTCGCGTAGAAGGTGAAGGCCGGGCAGATCACCTCGTCGCCCGGCCCGACACCGAGCGCATCGAGGGCGAGCACGAGCGCGTCCGTGCCGTTTGCGACGCCGATCGCGCGCCTGACGCCGAGGTAGGTGGCAGCCTCCTCCTGGAACGCCCAGTAGTGCGGGCCGCGGATGAAGCCCTTGCCGTCGAGCACCTCGCGGAAAGCGGCCTCGAGCCGAGGTATCAGCGGCTCGTATTCGGCTCGGACGTCAACGAGAGGAATCGTCTGCACGCGGGGCAACTCTAGCCGCAGCCATCCATCGATAGACCAGATACGCCAGCGCCACCAGGATGCCTGCCACGACCGCGTACTCGGCGTAGTGGAAGCTGTGATCGAAGCCGCGATAGCTGGCGCCGAGCCCATAACCGGCACCGGCGAAGGCGAACGCCCAGACGGCGGAGCCGACGAGCGACAGCAGCGTGTACCGGCCGAGCGGCATCTCGAAGATCCCGGCCGCGATCGAGATGAAGGACCGGACGACCGGCACGAGCCGTCCGATCAGCACGCTGAGGTTCCCCCACCGCTCGAACCAGGCCTCGGCGCGGTCGAGGCGTTCGGGCGAGAGGTGGAACCATCGACCGTGCCCTTCGAGTAGTGGGCGCCCTCCGTAGCGGCCGATCCCCCAGCCGATGAGAGCGCCAACCAAGTAGCCGAGCGTGCCCGCGAGCGCAAGTACGACGAACGCGCCCGCACCGAACCCGATGCGTGAGCCGAATAGCGTTACACCGTTCGCAGCGGAAAAGACTCCTGCGGCGACCGCCCCGGCGTAAAGCATCACAAGCTCGCTCAGCGCCGGGAAGACCGCGTCGATCGCCATCAGACCGAAGACTGCGTAGACGCCATGGTTCGCTACCGCGGAGGTGAAGCTTGACGAGACGCTCGCAACGAGCATCGCGCGAGTCTAGTGCCGCTTGCGTGAGTGGTACGTGAACGGCGCCATGAGCGAACTCTTCCCGACGGTGCTCGTCGCCTGCACGACCACCTGGTACCGCCCGCTCGGAACCCGGCGACCGTCACTGCGGCCGCGCCAGGCCAGACGCTCCGTGCCGGCCGTCTGCCGGCCCGAGCGGAGAGTGGCGACGGGCACGCCCGTCCGGCGCTCGATCTGCACCACGACTGCCGCGGGACGCGTCAGCTCGAAGGCGGCCGTAGCCAGGCCGCGAGCGCTTTGAACGGTGAGCGACGAGAGCGTGTCGTCGAGCGCGAACGTGCGCACCGCGCTCGTGGTGACGGCGCGGTCGTCGGTACCGGTGACGGTGAACGTCCACGTCCCCTCGGGCGCGGGCTTGCCGCCGTCGGAGCCGTTCCAGACGAATGTGTGCACGCCCGGAGACGCCGCCCCGTCCGCCAGCGTGATCCTGGTGTTACCGGGGCCGGTCAACGTCGCGCCGACCTGCGAAGGGCGGACGACGCGGTAGGAGAGCGTCTCGGTGTCGCCGACGCCGTCCCCGTTCGGCGAGAGGACGGGCGTCGGCGGCTGCGGCGCGTAGATCCCGGTGTACGAGAGGACGAGCGCGTCGGACACCTTCGGCGTGGTGCCGGTCGAGGGTCGCGTGAGCAGGCTGCCGTCGAACGCCAGTCCCGAGGCCGAGCCGGCGCCGAGCCCGAAGGCGGTCGTGGCTCCGAGGCGGGAGAGCTCGACGGCGAGCTCGTAGCTCGACATGCCGATGCTGTAGGCGGCTTTCGTCCCTTCGACGCTGACGAGGACGATGCGTCCGTCCGCGAGCTGGCCGATCGCCCCGCGCGCCTGCCGACCGTTCAGCTGGCGGGAGTTGAACGTCTCGTCGGCCTGGAAGATCGGCTTGCCTTTCTTCACGAGCAGGGGCCCGCCGCCGATCGCGCTCGCCAAGCCGCTCCAGTCCGGTGAGAGCGAGAGCACCGCCTCGACGTGCTGGCCGACCGGCGCTTCGGCTTTGAGCTGGGCCGTGGACTGTTTGCCGCGCGCGACCAGCACTGCGCCGCCGCGCGGGATCGGAGTCGGCCCGGCGGTCGTGACCTGCGTCACCATGCCGTCGAGCGGCTCGTCGAGGTGTGCCGGCGGAAACGACCCGATTACCGCCTCGACGACTCCCGACTCCTTCGGCGTGGTCGGACCGTAGACCGGCGTGTAGAGCGTGAACTTCCCGTTGGGCGGCGAGTTCAGGAGCAGAGGGCGGCGCTGACCTTTGCCCTGCCAGATTCCGGAGGAGGACACGCGAGCTGCCGTCAGCGTGCCGTCCGCGCTGATGCCGAGGCTCGAACGCCCGACGGCCGGCGCGCTCTCGAGCACGTCGTTCTGCAGGAGCATTCCGCTCGGTGCGCCGCTCGTGTCGTCGAAGTAGTCGCCGTCGATCGCCACGGTCGTCGCGTTGCCGGCGATCCTGCTGTCGAGGTGCGTGAGCGCCTCCCTTCCCCGCAGGAAGTTGTTCGAGAGCGCCGGGGCAAGCGAGTAGAGGCTGCCGTCGGGCTTCGGCGCGGTCACGACGTCGAGCACGATCGGCCCGCGCGAGGTGAAGTCGACCTCGCGGGTGTACGTCACGCCCGGCATGAGGACCGACGACGTGACGGACTCCTGGCTGGAGCGCCTCGGGGAGCCCGTCGCCGCCGAGGCGACCACAGTTACGACGGCCGCCGCGAGCGCGACGGCGATGAAAAGCTTGCGCAGCACGACCCGCGGGCCAGAGTAGCGTTGCTCGGGTGGACGCGCCCCTCGAGGAGGTCGACGACGGCTGGGACTTCAAGGTCCTCGTCCTCGGGGACGAGTGGGTCGTGCGGTGGCCGCGCCACCGGCTTGCGGTCGAGGAGATCGAGAAGGAAGTCGAGCTTCTCCCCGCGGTCGCACCGCTGCTTCCTGTCGAGGTGCCGCGCTTCGAATACGTCTCGCGGGAGCCGTGGCTCGTCGCCTACCGCCTCATCCGAGGTCGGCCGCTCGCAGGCGAGGACCCGGCCGGCGTGCGCGCGTTCCTCGACGCCCTTCACGCCGTCGACGTCGACCGCATCCCCGCGCCGCGGCCCGACTGGCTGGAGACGTACGCCGAGCAGGCCGACGAGTTCCGGCGTGTCGTGCTGCCGCTGCTCGACCGCGAGGAGCGACCCCGCGGCGAGGCGCTGCTCGCGCAGACCGAGACGCTGATCGGCTTCGAGCCTGCGCTCACGCACTCCGACCTCGGGCCGACGCACCTGCTCGTACGCGAGGGCCGCCTGGCCGGCGTGATCGACTGGGGCGACGCCCGCATCGGCGACCCGGCGATCGACTACGCCTGGCTCCTCAACGTCGCGTTCCCCGACTGGCAGGTGGACGACGAGCTGCGCCGCCGCGCGCTGATCTACCACCGACTCGGACCCTGGTTCGAAGTCGACTACGGCGTCTTCACGGAGCAACCTGAGTGGGTACGGAGCGGCCTCGACGCGGTTAGGTCCAGACTCTGACCATGCGCCTCGCACTCGTCTCCGACCAGCACGGGAACTACGTCGCATTCCGTGCCGCGCTCGACGACGTCGAGCGCCTCGGCGTCGACGAGATCGTCTGCCTCGGCGACGTCGTGCAGGGCGGCACGCAGCCTGCGGAGACGCTCGACCTCCTCGCTGCACTCGATTGCGAGACGGTGCTCGGCAACGCGGACGCGTTCCTGCTCGAGATCCCCGCCGACTCGCCGGAGCCGGTCACCGAGCGGCAGCTCGAGGTACGCGACTGGACGCTTGCGCAGCTGGACTCCGCGCAGCTCGAGCAGATCCGCTCCTTCGCTCCGGTCGTGCGCCGCGAGTTGGAGGACGTGTCCCTGCTCCTCTTCCACGGTTCGCCCCGCTCCTACGACGACGTGCTGCTGCCCGAGCGCGGCGGCGAGGCGCTCGAGCCGTACCTCGGCCGGGACGCAGCGCTACTGGCGGGCGGTCACACGCATCTGCAGTGGACGCGGCGGATCGATGACGGGATCTACGTCAATCCCGGCAGCGTCGGCATCTCGTACGACCGGCACGAAGATCCGCCCGTTCTGCGCGCACTCGCCGAGTGGGCGCTCGTCACGGTGGCCGAGGGAGCGGCGGCGGTCGAGTTCCGCCAGGTGCCGTACGCGGTCGAGGACGTGCGAGCCGCAGCGCGGCGAAGCGGCCGGCCGTACGCGGACGAGTGGGCCGCGCAGTGGAGCGCGGGCGCCTAGGCCCAGACCTTGACGTCGCGGTAGAGCGTGTCGCGCTGCACGGCCGTCTTGCCGAGCGCGCGGATCAGGTGGACGAGCTCCTCGGCGCTCGTGCGATGCGTCGTGCCGGCCGCCGAGACGACGTTCTCCTCGATCATCACCGAGCCGAGGTCGTCGGCGCCGAAGCCGAGCGCGACCTGACCGATCTTCTTGCCCTGCGTCACCCACGACGAACCGATATGCGGCAGGTTGTCGAGGTAGATGCGCGAGACCGCCTGTGTGAGCAGGTAGTCGAACGAAGTCGGTCGCGCCTCGACCGGCACGAGCGAGACGAGCCTGTTGCCGTCGTCCTGGAACGTCCACGAGAAGAAGGCGCGGAAGCCGCCCGTCTCGTCCTGGAGCTCGCGGATCCGCCGGAAGTGCTCGACCCGCTCCTCGAGGGTCTCGACGTGGCCGTACATCATCGTCGCCGTCGTCGAGATCCCGAGCCGGTGCGCCTCGCGCATCACGCCGAGCCACTCGTTCGTGTTCACCTTCTTCGGCGCGATGATGTCGCGCACGCGATCGACCAGGATCTCGGCGCCGCCGCCCGGGATCGAGTCGAGGCCCGCGTCGCGCATGCGCGCAAGCGTCTCGGGCACGGTCAGCTTCGAGCGGCGTGCCGCGTGCACGATCTCCGACGGCGAGAGCGCGTGCAGATGGATCCGGTACCGCGCCTTGATCGACGAGAAGAGATCCTCGTAGTAGTCGACGCCGAGGTCGGGATGGTGGCCGCCCTGCATGAGCAGGCCGGTGCCGCCGAGCGCGAGCGTCTCCTCGATCTTCTTGAAGATGACCGGCTTCGGCAGGAGATAGCCCTCGCGCTGGTCGCCCGGCCGGCGGTAGAAGGCGCAGAAGTCGCAGTCGGTGACGCAGACGTTCGTGTAGTTGAGGTTGCGGTCGATGATGAAGGTGACGCGCTCCGGATCGTGGAGCCGGTTCCGGATCTCGTTCGCGGCGCGGCCGACGGCGACGAGGTCGCGGGAGCGCAGGAGAGCGACGGCGTCCTCGTCCGAGATCCGCTCGCCGGAGGTCGCGCGCTCGAGGATCTCGACGACCGGCGTCCGTTCGGCGACGCTCATGCGACTGCTGCGCCGGTGGTGGTCTGGACGAAGCGGAGCTCGGGCACGGTCTCGAGCAGGCCGGCGTCGCGAGCGAGCTCGAGGAACGTGTAGAGGCCGGCGCGCTCACGCGGCCCGAAGCGGTAGCGGAGCTTCTCGAAGTAGCGGGCGAGGAAACCGGCGGGGTAGCCATACCGCTCGGCCGCCTCGTAGGCGAGTTGCTGCGGCTCGGCGCGGGCGAGCCGCACCGAGGAGACGAGCGCGTCCTCGAGCTCGGCGAGCCCGTCCGCGAGCGGCTCCGGACACGCCCAGACCGCGAATACCATCGGCAGCCCTGTCCGCTCGAGCCACAGCCGGCCGAGGTCGTGGTGCGGCGTCGGGTCCTCGAACGCGGAGCGCAACGCCGCGTCGCCGATGAGGAGCTTCGCCTCGGCCTCTCCGCCCTCGTACGCCTCGAGCGGCGCCTGCTCGGCCTCCGGCAGCAGCACCTTGACGAGCGCGACCGAGGTCGCGGACTCCGGCGTCACCGCGACGGCGCGCACCTGCTCGAGCGGCGTGCGCGAGACGAGCTGGATCGAGTCGACGGCTCCTTCCGACGCGACGCACAGCCGCGGCAGCAGGCGAAGCGAGTCGGCATGCCGTGCGTACTCGATCGAGGAGATCGGAGCGGTGTCGAGCTCGCCGGCGACGAGCATCCGGTTCAGCTCCGTCGGGACGCCCTGCACCTCGTCGACCTCGGTCTCGACCCGGTAGAAGACCGGCGCCATGTTCACGTACGAGATGCGGCCGAGCTTCACCATTGCGGCTCCATCGCCGCGAGAGCCGCTGCGCGGTCCGGATAGGCCCGCACTTCGGCGACGACGCCCTCGCGCAGCACGAAGACCTGATGGCGGCCGTCGATGGGGAGATGCGGATCGACGACGAAGCGGTCGCCTTCGTCGCGGACGATCTCGGGATGAGGCTGGACGCCATTCGCCTGAGCGTGCTCGAGCATCTCGAGCACCTCGGCGCGGTTGCGGCACAGCTGGCCGGGCCAGAGCCCGACCCAGACGATGTCGGGAGCCAGAACATCCTCGAACGCCGTGAGGTCGCCCTGCTCGATCGCCTCTCGCACGTTCACCATCGGCGCAGCTCGTTGTAGAGGCTGTCGCGCTGCACGGGCGTCCGGCCGGCGTCGCGGACGAAGCGGACGAGCTCCGCCGCCTTCTGCTCGGTGCCCGCGCTCGCGCCCGCCGCCTGAAAGATCTTCTCCCGCACGACCGTGCCCTGGACGTCGTCGGCTCCGAAGTGGAGCGCGACCTGGGCCAGCGGGAGGCCCATCATGATCCAGTAGGCCTTCACGTGCGGGACGTTGTCGAGCAGGAGGCGCGAGACCGCGATCACCTTCAGGTCGTCCGCGCCCGTGGTGAAGCGGAAGCCGCGGCGCTCGAAGACGGTGTTCTCCGGATGGAACGCGAGCGGGATGAACGAGAGGAAGCCGTTGGTCTTGTCCTGCTGGTCGCGGAGCCTCAGCAGGTGGTCGACGCGCTCCTCGTAGGTCTCGACGTGGCCGTAGAGCATCGTGCATTGAGTGGTGATCCCGAGTCGATGCGCAGTGTCGTGCACGTCGAACCAGTCGTCAGGGTGCTCCTTGCCCGGCGCGATGAGTGCGCGCACGCGGGCGGCGAAGATCTCGGCGCCGCCTCCGGGCATCGAGTCGAGCCCTGCGTCCTTGAGCGTCCGCAGGACTTCCTCGTGCGAACAGTCCTCGAGCCGCGAGATGTGGTGGATCTCGGAGGCCGTGTAGAACTTGAGGTGGACGTCCGGCAGCGCCTCCTTCAGCCTGCGCAGCAGGCCGGCGTAGTACTCGAGGTCGACGTGCGGGTTCTCGCCGTTGACGGTGTGGATCTCGGTGAAGCCGTGGATCTCGTGCTGGGCGACCGCATCCTCGACGAACTCGTCGGCCGTCAGCGTGAACGCGTCCTCCTGCTTGCGGGTCTTTGCGAAGGCGCAGAACTTGCATTTCACCCGGCAGACGTTCGTCTGGTAGAGGTTGATGTTCTGGACGAAGTAGACCTCGTTTCCGCCGCCCCGATGGCGCCGCGCGAGGTCGGCGAGCTCGCCGAGCGCGAGCAGGTCGTCCGTCTCCATCAGCGCGACGCCGTCGTCGAAGTCGAGCCGCTCGCCGGCGAGCACCTTCTCCCGGATCGGAGTGAGCGTGTCGAGCGTGTCCAGAACCGCCATGCGGCCTACCTCTCCCGGTCGACGACTGCGTGCGTCAGGGCCTCCAGCTCGTCGCGGTGGAGCTCGCCGTCCAGACGTGCCCTGGCCTGCCTAGCGTAGTCAAGCGCCACCTCGCGGGCCTCGTCGAGGGCCCCCGTTGCTGCGACCCGGATCAGCGCACCGTCCATCGGCCCGCCGGCGAGAGCAGCCCGCACCACCGCATCCCGCTGCGCGGCAAGCAGGAGCGGGAGCGTCGGAGTCCCGTCGCGTAGGTCGGTGCCGGCGATCTTGCCCGTCTCGATCGTGGCTCCGGAGCAGTCGAGGACGTCGTCCGCGATCTGGAACGCGATCCCGAGCGCCAGCCCGTACTCGCCCGAGCCGCCGCCGAGCCGGCACGCCGCCTCGAACAGCTTCCCCGTCTTGAGCGCGCAGCGCTCGAGGTACGCCTCGACGGTGGTGGCCGGGTCGCGCGTCTGCGTCCGCTGCAGGGCTTCGCCCCGCGCGAGGCAGAGGGTCGCGTCGGCCAGGATGTCGACCGCGCGGGCGTCTCCCGTCGCGCTCAGCTCGGAGAATGCGCGCGCGAAGAGGTAGTCGCCGGTCGCGCGCGCGGCGGCCGGGCCGTAGATCGACCACGCGGCGGCCTTGCCGCGGCGGAAGTGGGCGCGGTCGATCAGGTCGTCGTGGACGAGCGTCGCCATGTGGACGAGCTCGACCGCGACGCCTGCGGCGAGCGGCGGCTCCGTTGCCGGCGGCGACGAGAGGAAGACGAGCGCGGGACGCAGCCGCTTGCCGCCCGCCGCGAGCGCCTCGTTGCCCACAGCAGCGACTAGCCCCGGATGTGTGGCGACGCTCCGCGCGAGTCGTTCCTCGAGCGCGTCGAGATAGCCCTCGAGCCCAGGTACGGCCCGGAGCTCTGCGAGCGACGAAGTCACGAACCCGCCTCTCCCACGTGCAAGGCGACGATACCGCCGGCGAAGAGCCGGAACCGCACGGCCTCGAAGCCGCACGCTCCAAGCAGCTCGGCGAGCTCCTCCGGCCCGGGAAAGCGCCGCACGCTCGCGGGCAGGTACGTGTACGCGTCGCCGCCCGGGAGGACGCGGCCGAGCAGCGGCACGATGCGATCGAACCAGAGCCGGTAGAAGGGCGCGAGCCACCCTCGCGGGGTCGTGATCTCGAGGATCCCGAGCCGGCCGCCGGGCCGCAGCACGCGGCGCAGCTCCCTGAGCGCCGCCTCGAGGTCGTCGACGTTGCGCACGCCGAAGCCGACGACCGCCGAGTCGAAGCTCGCGTCCTCGAACGGGAGCGCGAGCACATCTCCCTGCACCCACTCCAGCTCCGGCGCCTTGCGGCGGGCGCGCTCGAGCATCCGCCCGGAGAAGTCGAGACCGACGACGTCTGCTGCGCCCGCCTTGCGAGCGGCGATGGCGAGATCGCCCGTGCCGCAACACGCGTCGAGCACGTGGTCGCCCGGACGGACGGCTTCGCGCACCGTCGCCTTGCGCCAGCGCTGGTCGAGCCCGACGGTCATGACCCGGTTCATCGCGTCGTAGACCGGCGCGATGCGGTCGAACATGCGTTGGACGCCTTCGGCCGGCAGCCGTCCGCTCTCCACGGTCACGTCTGGCCCCAGCGAGGCGTGAGCGCATGGTCGAGCCCGAGCAGGTCGAGGGCGCGCGCGACGACGAAGTCCACGAGCTGGTCGACCGTCTCGGCGCCGTGGTAGAAGCCGGGCGCGAGGAAGAGGATGGTCGCCCCGGCCTCGCGCAGCGTGAGCATGTTGCGCAGGTGAATCGCCGAGAGCGGCGTCTCGCGCGGCATGAGCACGAGCCGGCGCTCCTCCTTCAGCGCCACCGACGCGGCGCGCTGGATGAGGTTCGACATCGCGCCGGAAGCGATCGTCCCGACCGTGCCCATCGAGCAGGGGCAGATCACATAGGCGTCGACCTTCGCGGAGCCCGAGGCGTACGGCGCGCTCCAGTCCTCGGGGTCGTAGACGCGCGCTGCGCCGTTTGCGTGCTCGAGGAGTCGTGCAAGCGTCTCGTCGCGCGGCAGCGCCGGATCGCCGAAGAGCTCGGTGGCGACCACCTCGATCCCGGCGCGCGATGCGCAGACCCCGATCTCGCAGTCGGCGGCCGCGAGCGCCTCGAGCAGACGAGACGCGTACGGTGCCCCGGAGGCGCCGGTGATCCCCAGAAAGACGTGCACTCCCGGAGATTCTGGCGGTTAGTGCGTCCCCTTGGAAGCTTCAAGGAAGACGGCGAGCCGGTGCAGACGCGCCTTGCCCAGCGAGGCGAACGGCGGCATCGGCGACCCCGGGTTCACGCAGGAGGGACATTTGAGGTGGTCGACCTGGAACCGGATGCCGAGGTGGTGCCGGCCGATCGCCGTCAAGTCCGGCGCACCGAGGTTGGAGTCGCCGGCGCCGTCGTACGTGTGACAGGCCGTGCAGCCGGTCATCGCGAAGAGCCGGGCACCCCGTCAGGCCTTCGCCGGCAGCTTCTCATCGTTGATCCACCGCTCCACCTCCCGGCCCACCCGAGGTTGCCGCACGACGATCGCGTGTCCCGCGTGCACCGTCGTCCGGGAGCCCTCGAAGAACCTGCTCCAGCCGCAGCCGGCCAGCGACGGAACGAGCACTGCGAGCAGGAAGAGCCTCCGCATCCCGCCGGGCTCTACGCCGCTACTTCCCGCCCTTGGAGGCCTCCAGGAAGACCGCGAGCTGGTGCAGGCGCTCCTCACCGAGCGAGGCGAACGACGGCATCGGGGAGCCCGGAGTGACACTCGATGGGTCCTTGAGATGCTGGATCTCGGTGGGAATCCCGAGGTTCCGGGTGCCGATCGCGGTGAGATCCGGCGCGCCGAGGTTCGATCCTCCCGAGCCGTTATACGTGTGACAGAACGTGCAGCCGGCCGTCGCAAACAGTCGCGCACCGGGCAGTGCAGACTTCGGCAGGTGCTCCGCCTTGACCCAGTTCGGAATGTCCTGGACGACCTCGGAGGCAAGCGCCTCCTTCGCGGTCGCGCCCTTCCAGGTCAGCACGCCCATCGAGACGATCGTCAGCACTGCGGCGACCATGGCGACCGGGCGCGCGGACGGCCGGCGCACGCCGCGCCGGTCGAGGAACGGCAATGCGAGGAGCAGAACGAGCGCGATCGTGGGCACGCCGATGGTGCCGAGGAAGACCGATTCCGGCCACTTGAAGATCCGGAGCAGATAGAAGAGGAAGTAGAAGTACCAGTCGGGGCGCGGGACGAAGCTCGTCGTGCCCGGGTCGGCGGGCGGGTCGACGACCGGCCCGAGCAGTCCTTTGTGCGTCGGGTCGTGGCCCGGCGCCCACGACGACCACTTCCAGATCACCGCGAGCCCGATGATCGTGCACACGACGACGAGGCTCATGATCGTGTCGTGGAACATCGCGTACGGGTAGAAGGGCTTCCCGCGCGCCTTGACGTCCGCCTTGTAGCGCGCAAACTCGGCGTGGTTCTCGTCGGTGCGCGAAGGCTTCTCCTTCGGGATGGCGGCCACTACTCGCTGCCTCCCGGCTCAGCGTGCATCTGCGCGCCCGCCGGCCGCGGCACCGGCCGCGTCAGGCCTGGCCGCCGCCCGTCCGTCTCGGCCTCCTCGGGCTCCCCTCCCGCCGCGTCCTTCGACCACGGGGGCGAGGTGACGCCGAGGCGGATCACGAGGTAGAGATGGAGCGTGATGAGGGCGATGATCGCGCCCGGAAGCACGAGCATGTGCAGCGAGTAGAACCGCGTCAGCGTTTCACCGCTGATCTCCTGTCCGCCGCGTAGGAACTGGGCTAACCACGGGCCCAGGAAGGGCGCCGTCCCGTTGAGGTTGATCCCGACGACCGTGGCCCAGTACGCGGTCTGGTCCCACGGCAGGAGGTAGCCCGTGAAGCCCTCGAGCATCCCGCTCACCAGGATGAGGACGCCGATGATCCAGTTCAGCTCGCGCGGGTACTTGTACGCGCCGAACAGGAAGACGCGGCCCATGTGCAGGAACATGAGGATGATGAAGACGCTTGCGCCCCAGCGGTGCATGCCGCGCACGAGCCAGCCCATCGTCAGGTTGTCGCTGATGTTGACGATCGACTCCCAGGCCACCGGCTGCCCCGTGTGGGGATCGGTCGCCGCCGAGGGGACGTAGTACATAGCCAGGATCACGCCGGTGATCGCCTGGACGAGGAACGCCGTGAGCGCGGCGGAGCCGAGCGTCTGCATCCAGTTGATGTCCGACGGGACGTTGCGGAAGAGGAAGTACTTGATCCCGCCGACAAGGCCCGACCGCTCCTCGAGCCAGTCGACCGGGTAGACGATGAGCTCCTCCATCGTCTGACGGCGGAGCTCGGCCTTGGACGGCTTCCGTTTGTACGTCGTGGCCATTAGTGGTGAGGCGGGCTGAGGGGATAGAACCACGCCTCGGGCCCGTCGACATGCTGGCCCGGCCCGTACGGCTTGTACTTGTAGATCTTGGCCTGCGCCCCAGTGCCCACCACGTGCGACACCGAGTAGGTGCTGAGGAGGACGAGGCGGCCGTGATTGAGCTCGAACCCGTAGCGGTCGAGCGCCCGCACTGCAGGACCGGCCGTCCGGTTGCCCTCGGTGTCGAACTGGCTGCCGTGGCAGGGACAGCCGTAGCCGGCGGGGACGACCGGGACGAGCTCGACCGGGCCGTTCGCTGTGCGCTCCTTGATCGTCGGCTGGCCGAGGATGCTGCCGCTGGGGCCGTTCGCCTGCGTCGGGCAGCCGACGTGTGTACAGCGGTTCGAGATGATCGTGAAGCTCGGCACCTGCTTCTTTGTCTCCGGGTCGGCGACGCTGCCGTTGTTTCGGATGAAAGCCGCCCGCCTGGAGACCTCTCCCTCGGCGGGGTCAACGATGAAGGTGGCGATGTACCACCGGCTGAGCACGAACTTCTCGACTGGACCCAGGTCGACCTTGTGCTGTGTCTGGCCGAGGAAGGAGGGCAGCACGGCGAAGCCCGCGACCGGAAGCGTGATCAGCCCGCCGATCGCAGCACCGAGACCGAGCGTCGTCCCTTCGAGGAAGACGCTGCGGGTGACCCGGTTCTCGGGGACGGCGACGACCGTGACGTCGTGCGGATCGCGTTCCTGCAGTTCGCGGCGCTCCGGCTCGACCTCGATCGGCTGTCCACGCAGCTCGGCGGTCGCGTCGCGCGCCCAGAGGACGCCGAAGACGATGGCGATCACCGCGCCGATCGTCGAGATCAGCAACGGATCGATCACGAGCCCGACCAGGACGACGACGATTCCGATCGCGAAGCCGATCGGCCACAGCGTCGGCGACGGCAGATGCGTCTCCTCGTGGGCGGATTCGTGCTGGTTGTCGGGACTCGGCTGCTCCGGCTCCACCAAGTCGAAGTCTTATCGGAAACGCCTTCGCCGCGGAGCGAGAACTAACCGATCCCGTACTCGGTCCAGCGGCGCGTGACGAGCTCCTTGATCTCCGGCGTCATCTCGATCTCGTCGGGCCACGGCCGCGCACCCTCCTCCGGCCACTTCGCCGTCGCATCGATGCCGAGCTTGCCGCCGAAGAACTGGCGCTCGGGGGCGTGGTCGAGATGGTCGAGCGGGCCTTCGGAGAGGATCACGTCGCGCTTCGGATCGACGTTCGCGCCGGCGTAGAAGAGCACCTGCTCGTAGTCGTGCACGTCGACATGCGCGTCGACGACGACGACGCACTTCGTGAGGCTCAGCATCCCGAGCCCCCAGAGCGCGTGCATCACCTTCGCCGCGTGGCCGGGGAACTGCTTGCGGATCGACACGATGCAGCAGTTGTGGAAGGCGCCGGCGATCGGGAGGTCGTAGTCGACGATCTCCGGCAGGGTCGTGCGTACGGCCGGGAGGAAGATCCGTTCCGTCGCCTTGCCGAGCCAGGCGTCCTCCTGCGGCGGCTTGCCCACCACGAT
Source organism: Gaiellaceae bacterium (assembly GCA_036271615.1). Taxonomy (GTDB): domain Bacteria; phylum Actinomycetota; class Thermoleophilia; order Gaiellales; family Gaiellaceae; genus Palsa-739. The sequence goes on along the minus strand of DATBAH010000018.1, from coordinate 4,756 downwards.
CGAGGGGTAGATCGCGTCGCGTCGCATCGTGACGGCGGTGACGTGGAACACCGGGAACGGCTCGGCGGCGGTGTAGTAGCCGGTGTGGTCGCCGAACGGCCCTTCCTGGCCGACCTCGTCCTTCTCGATGTAGCCCTCGAGCACGATCTCCGCGTTGGCCGGAACTTCGACCCCGACGCTGACCCCCTTCACGAGCTCGACCGGCGATCCGCGGAGGAAGCCGGCCATCATCAACTCGTCGACGTGCTTCGGCAGCGGTGCGCTCGCCGAGTACGCCGTGATCGGGTCGAGGCCGAGCGCGACGGCGACCTCGATGCGGCCGTCGGTCGCGAGGTAGTCGGCGCGGCCGTCCTTGTGGATCTGCCAGTGCATGAAGGTCGTGTTCCGGTCGACGACCTGCATCCGGTACATGCCGACGTTGCGGCCGCCGGTCTGCGGGTCGTGGGTGATCACGGCCGGGAGCGTGATGAACGGCGCCGGGTCGCCAGGCCAGCAGCGCTGGACCGGCAGCAGGCCGAGATCGACGTCGTCGCCACGCAGCACGATCTCCTGGCAGGCGCCCTTGCCCACGGTCTTCGGCCGGGAGTCGGCGACGGACTTGAGCTTTCGCAGCCCCCGGACCTTCTCGAGCAGCCCTTCGGGCGGCTGCATCTCGAGCACGTCGGCGACCCTCTGCGCGACGTCGTCGAGCCGCTCGACGCCGAAGGCGAGGCACATTCGCCGCGCGGTGCCGAACTGGTTGATCAGGAGCGGATGCTCGGAGCCCTTCGGCTTCTCGAACAGGAGCGCCGGCCCGCCGGACTTGACGGTGCGATCGACGATCTCCGTGATCTCGAGATCGGGATCGACCTCGGCGGAGACGCGGACGAGCTCGCCCTCGCGCTCGAGCAGCGCGATCCACTCGCGGAGATCCTTCGCGGGCATGCGGCGAGTCTATGGTTCAGCTGACGACCAAGTAATGGTCGAGCCGTCCCGGAACGAGCGGCGTGACGGACTCCAGCGCGCGCCCGCAATAGAGCCCCGGCTGGCGTATTCGCAGTGCAACGCGCGACCCAGGAGGAGTGACGAGGACCGCCCGGACGCGGACGCATTTGGGCGGGTGAGCGAGCATGTAGCGATCCGCGGTCCGGAGGTTGAAGGAGGCCGCGGCGTGCGGCCGGAGCACGACTGTCCGTATCGGCAGTGCCCCTTTCTGCGTGCCGTTGCGATCGTGACCCGCGCCGCGCGCGACCCGACGATCTCCGCGCAGGAGGTATCCGACCGTCGGCCAGCCGCGCAGAGCGCAGCTGCGAGTGGAGAGGTTCGTGAGCGTGATGTCCGTATAGAACTCTCCGGCGGATGCACCGTTCGCGATCCACGACACGCGGAGCTGATCTGTCCGGCAGCGGGACGACCGGCTGCCGGCACCTGCGGGGGCGTGCCCTTGACGTGCGTTCCCGGCGGAGCGGGGCAGACTGGCGTAGACGCCGAGTCCGATCGCCGCGGCGATCGCCACTCCGGCCGCGGCTCCGAGCCATCTCCGCCGCTGCCGCACCCGCGCCTCGCGGATCAGCGCCTCCAGCTCATCGTGCGGCGGCGATTCCGGTGGCGCGATCACGCTCATCGGTTTGACGACCCGTGCTCGAGCGGCGGCCCGGCGGGCTTCCATTGCGCGCCCCCGTCGGTCGTGCGGAAGAGGCTGCCGTGAGGACCGAAGCCCCAGAGCACCGCCCAACCAGCCCTCTGCGAAGTGAAGACGATCTTCCGGATCGCCGCGCGCTGTGGCAGGCCACGCAAGACGATCTCCGTCCACCCGTTTCCGGCGTGGTCCGTCACGAGCAGGTTCTGCCCCGAGGCCCAGGCCCAGACGTTCGGTGATGCGGCGCTGAAGGAAACTGCGACAGCAGGACCTGGCGGCACAACACGGCCGCTCCAATGGCGGCCGGCGTCGCGGGTGAGGTAGATGGTCGCCGCAGCGAGGTTCAAACCCCCATCAGGGTTCGGGCCGTTCTGGACCAAGAAGACCTCGTGGCCGAGGGCGCTATACGGCTGCTCCACGAAGCTGCCCGACCCGGCGGGGTCGTACCTCGACCACGTCCGGCCGCCGTCGGCCGTCTCGTAGACGAACCCGAGAGGCGGGCCTCCGAAGGGTCCGATGATCATCTGTGGACGGCCTCCGAACGCGAAGCCGTGGCTGCGGTCGACGAAGACGATCCGTCCGTAGACGGAGGGCTGGGACACGAGCTGCCAGGTGCGTCCTCCGTCAGCGGTGCGGAACAGCTTGTTGCTGCTCGCCTGTGTCTCGACAAGCGAGTAGCCCCGGCGTGCATCGAGAAAGTCGATCGCGCCGCCCTCGCAGACCGCGGTGCAGCCAGGCGGGATCGAGACACGCCACGTGCGGCCGCCATCCGTCGTCCGATAGATCCGAGACCGACCCATCACGCTGACCCAGCCGCGCCGGCGATCGATGAACTGGACGCCGGCGATGTTCGCGATCGGATCGGCTCTTGTCTCTGCACCGCCGCCTCGCGCCAGGTTGGGGAGGCGCGCGTTCCGCCAGGTCCGACCGCCGTTCGTCGTCAGCCAGAAGCCGTGTCCGTTGATGGCCCAGGTCACGCCGCCGGCGCTTCCGACGTCGCCTATCCCTCTGAGGGTGCTCGTCGTACCGGCCACGTGACCGACGACCACCCTGATAGGGCCATGGCCGCGGACGACTACCTTGCCCCCACCGGACAGAGCGGCCCAGAGCGCGAGGCTCACGCCGGCGGCGATTGCGATCGCGCCCGCTCCCAATAGCCAGCGGCGCCGCTGCCTCATCCGTGCCTCGCGGATGAGCGCCTCCAGCTCCTCGTTCGCCGGCGGTCTCTCTGGGGCCAGCATGTAGTGCTAGTTTGAATAGCACGACGCCCGGCGTCAAGAGTCGCCCGAGCGCTGCTGCGGTCGTCTAGCTCTCCCGGCGAGCGCGGCGCTGCTTCGCGACCCAGTGGCTCAGCTCGCCGAGGGCGATCACGCCCACGAACACCAGGCCCGTGCCCAGCATCAGCAGGACGACCTTCTTCCCCTCTTCCGCCGCCGTCTCTTCGGCAAAGAGCAGGTGAAGGACCGCAGCGAGCACGGCGGGAATCTAGCTCACTCGCCGACCACGAGGTCGGCGAAGCCGGCCGAGCTCTTGCCGAACTCCCACCAGCCGTGCACCTGCGGACGCACGAACGCCGTGCTGCGGCCGTACACGAGCGGGATCACGGCGACGCGCTCGGCGACGGCGTACCGGTCCGCCTCGTGGAAGCGCTCGAGGCGGCCGCGGTCGCTCCGCTCCTGTCGCGCAGCCTCGATCAGCTCGTCGAAGACCGGATCGGCGAAGCCGCCTTCGTTCGTGCGGCTCGTGGACTGGAAGAGAAGGCGAAGGTAGTACTCCGGGTCCGGGTAGCCCGGCAGCCAGCCGGTGATGCGAACGGGCGCGGTCGCGACGCGGCCGCCGGCCTCCAGAGCCTCCTCCTCGCTCCATGACCACGAGGTGACCTTGACCTGCCTCCCGAACACCTCGCGCCAGCCGCCCGCGATCACGTCGAGGATCTCGTCCCAGACCACCATCCCCGCGAGCTCGAGCTCGCCGTCGAAGCCGGACCTCGACAGACATTCGCGCGCCAGGTCGGGGTCGAAGCGAAGCGCGATGTCCGGCGTATGACCCTGGAGCGCGGGCGGGACGACTCCGCCGCTCGCGACCACGAGGTTCGCCGGGCAAACCGCCGCAAGTGCGTCGCGGTCGACGGCATGCGCGAGCGCACGCCTGAGCTCGAGGTTCCCGGCCACAGGATGCGTGTGATCGAAGCGGATGTACGCCGACCAGGCCGGCGAGCCGAGAACGGCGTCCTCGTGCAACGCGCCCGGCATCAGGTCCGCGAGCCGCGGCGTGTAGCGAACGAGGATCAGGTCGGTCTCGCCGCGCTCGTACTCGGGCAGCGCGTCGGCGATCGCCGTTCGATAGAGCTCGACCTCCTCGACGTTGCCGGCCCTCTCGGAACGGCGCCGCAGGACGAGCCGCTCGTCCGTCCGCTCGGCCACCCCGAAGGCGCCGCTGACCACACGCGCCTCCGCGACGTCTTCGATCGCATGCCGCGGCTGGGGCCCGCCGTCGGGGCGGTTCATCACGCTCATGAAGTACGGCGCCGGGGCGCTGAGCCGGAACTCGACGGTCCGGTCGTCGCGCGCCCGGACGCCGACCGCATCCCAGTCCGTGTTGCGGCCGAGGTACGTGTCCTCGCCCTGCTCGAGCGCGAAGTAGATGGCGACCGACGAGCCCGGGCTCTCCGGATCGAGGACTCGCTTGATCCCGAACTCGACGTCGTGGGCGGTGAGCGGCGTCCCGTCCGACCAGGTCAGCCCCTCGCGGAGGTGGAAGACGTACCGGAGGCCGTCGTCCGAGATCTCCCACCGCTCGGCGAGCGAGGGGACGATCGTCCGCTCGGGCCACGCCTCGACGAGCCGGTCGAAGAGCTGCATGCACGCCTGGATGTTCGGCCAGGCGATCGCACTCTTCGGGTCCAGATCGTTCGGGAGGAAGCTCGTCGCGACGCGGATTCGTTCGGTCGCCGCACGTGGCTCTGCCGGAGTCCAGTTCTCGAACGCGCGCTGGTACGTGGCGTTCGCCTCGGCGAACCGAAGCGAGGTGTGGAGGGCGAGCGCGAGCTTGAACAGGACGAGCGCGATCTCCTGCCGCTCGCCGCGCCGCTCGAGTAGCGGCAGCAGGTCGCGATAGTGCTCGATCGCCTCGTCGAGC
>DATBAH010000017.1:0-30697 GCA_036271615.1 Gaiellaceae bacterium | reverse complement strand
AGATGTCGTAGCACTCGATCCGGATCGGGAGCGACTCGAGATTGAGCGCCTCGCGCAGCTCCTCGAGCGCCTCGACGCGACGCAGCCGCTTGCTCTCCGACACGAACGTCTCCGACTGGAGCGCCAGCTCGGCATTCTCCTGTGCCAGCTCCTGGAGCCGCCGCTTCTCGCCCCGTTCGGGCGCGCGCACCTCGACCCGCGAGCCGCGCCGCTCCGACAGGAACGCCTCGAGCGCGCCGGTGTCGCCGAGCCCGCGCGGCACGAGGATCTGCGGCGGGATCGACGGCGCCGAGCCGTAGTACTCCAGGCAGAACTGCTCCAGCACCTCCGACAGCTCCTCGCCCGCGGCGTTCTCGAGGTGGAACGCGTAGCGGTCGATCATGCGACCGCCGCGCAGCGGAAAGACCTGGACGGCGGCCCGCTCCGCCGACGCAGCGACCCCGATCACGTCGATCGTCCCGATCGAGCGGCGCTCGACCGTCTGGCGCTCGCTCAGCCGCTCGATCGCCCGCAGCCTGTTCCGGTAGCGGGCAGCGTCCTCGAACCGCTCCTCCTGCGCCGCACCGCGCATCTGCTCCTCGAGCCGGCGCCGGATCGGGCGGTCGTCGCCCGACAGGAACTCGATCACCTGCTCGATCAGCTCGCCGTACTCCTCCTTCGAGATGTAGCCGACACAGGGCGCGTAGCAGCGCTCGATGTGGAAGTCGAGGCACGGGATGCCGCTGTGCCGCCCCGGCTGCGGCCCCTCGCACGGCCGGTAGCGGAACACGCGATTGAGCACGTCGAGCGTCTCGCGGACCTTCTTCGCGTTGGCGTACGGGCCGAAGTAGAGGACGCCGCGGCGGTGGCGCTTGCGGGTGAACATCACCCTCGGATAGTCGTCCTCGAGGGTCACGGCGATATAGGGGAAGGACTTGTCGTCGCGGAGCCGGACGTTGAACGGCGGGCGATGGCGCTTGACGAGGTTCTGCTCGAGGTGCAGGGCCTCGACCTCGCTCCCGGTGACGATCGTCTCGATCCTCGCGGTGCGCTCGACGAGCGTGTCGATTCCGAGCCGGTTGTCGCTCCGTCCGGCCTGGAAGTACTGGCGGACCCGCGGGCGAAGCGACTTCGCCTTCCCCACGTAGAGCACCTCGTCGGCGGCGTCGCGGAACAGGTAGACACCCGGCCCGGCCGGCAGCCCCTTCAGCTCGGCCTTGACCCTTTCGGACGGCATCGTTGAAGAGGGTACCCCCGCGAAAACCGGTAGCCGATCGGTGATGGAATGTCAGGCATGCGTCGCTGGCCGATCGGTGCCGTGCTGCTCGTTGCCGCCGTCGCGGCCGGAATCGTGTTCGTGCTCGGGCAGCGTCACACCCGCCCGCAGCTCGTCGTCGGCGGCGTCGAGGACGCGGCCAAATGGGCGGATCCCGGCGGAAACATGGCGCTGGCCCAGCAAGCGGGATTCCGGACGATCGTGCTCAGCTCGGTCTGGGCGAGGCCCGCCACGACACCCGGCCCGGCCGAGCTCGACGGGCTCCGCCGCGCGATCGACGCCGCCGAGCAGATCGGGATCAGGCCGATCGTCGCCGTCTACTCGTTCTCGGGGAACACGCCGGTCTCGACGCGCGACCGCGAGGAGTTCGGCTCGTATGCAGCCTCGATCCTGCGTGCGATTCCCGAGCTGCCCACGATCAGCCTCGGGAACGAGCCGAACTCGAACGAGTTCTGGATGCCGCAGTTCGGGCCGTCCGGCACCGACGCGGCCGCGCTCGCCTACTTCAGGCTGCTCGAGACGGCATATCCGCTGGTCAAGGCCGCCGACCCGCACGTGACCGTGATCGGCGGCTCGCTCGCCGCACGAGGAGGCGACAATCCCCGAAGCGGCCGTCCCACCCACTCCCCGACCAGGTTCATCGAGGATCTCGGCGCCGCGTTCCGCGCGAGCGGGCTCGCGAAGCCGCCGCTCGACCTGTTCTCGATCCATCCGTATCCGGCGAACTCGTCGATCCCCCCGACGGTGGCCGACCCCCACTCGACCTCGATCGGGATCGCCGACTATCCGAAGCTGGTCCGGCTCCTGACGGATGCCTTCGATCACCCGCTGCCGATCGTCTACGGCGAGTACGGGATCCAGACCGAGATCCCGCGCGCCGAGCTCGACCTCTACTCGGGCCGTCGGGCGAGCTCGATCCACCCGGTGAGCGAAGCGCGCCAGGCGGACGACTACGTCGAGGCGATCAGGCTCGCCGCCTGCCAGCCGCTCGTGCGCATGCTCGTCTTCTTCCACGTGACCGACGAGTCGCAGCTGACCGGGCTCCAGACCGGGCTCTACTACCCGAACGCAAAACCGAAGGAAGGGCTCCGTCGGGTCGCCGCCTGGGCTCAGGCGGCCGAAAACGGCCAGGTACGATGCAGGGGATGAGCGAGCAAGCAGTCGGTCAGTACGTCACCTACACGTTCTTCAAGGCGCGCCCGGAGTGGCGGCGCCTGCCGGTCGAGGAGCGGGCCGCGATGAAGGACGCCTTCGCCGATGCGGTCGAGGAGTTCGAGCCGCGGTTCGAGGCGTTGCACACGTACTCGACCACGGGGATCCGGCCCGATTGCGACTTCTTCTTCTGGAAGATCGCGCAGCGCTACGAGGAGCTCGGCGAGTTCGGCGCCGCGTTGAATGCAACGCCGCTCGCAGGGTGGATGGACGTGACCTACAACTACCTCGCGACGACGAAGGCCTCGATCTACACGAAGGCCAGCAGAGCGCGGAAGATCATCCCGCAGGGCTCTCCGTACCTCGTCGTGTACCCGTTCGTGAAGGTGCGCCCCTGGTACTTCCTACCCCAGGAGGATCGCCAGCGTGCAATGGGCGAGCACATGCGCATCGGCCACGAGTTCACGACGATCCACAACCACACCACCTACTCGTTCGGGATCGACGACCAGGAGTTCATGACGGTCTTCGAATGCGACGAGCCCGCAGACTTCATGCACCTGATGGCGACGCTCCGCGAGTCGGAGGCCTCGAAGTACACCGAGCGCGACACCCCGATCTTCGTCGGCCAGAAGATGGGCGTTCGCTTGGCGCTCGACCGGCTGGACGGCATGAGCCGCAGCGAGAGCAGCGAGCCTCCCACCGAAGCTTCGTCGCCCGCCGCGACCGAGCCGCAACTGGCTTCGCGGCCGGCTTAAGTTCCCGGCGGGGAGCTTCGGGCGTAAGCACCGTCGCGCAGCCGACCGTGCTTCCGCCGGCTCTCCGAACACGTTCGGCGTAGCCGAAATCGGGCGGGTTGACATCGGAGCCGCGCTGTCCGCCAGGGGGCGGCGCTCCCGAGGCCTCATCGATCGCGTGACGTTGCCAAGGCTGTAGTAACGGAGTTGACGCAGCGCCGGCCGGGTGGAATGATCGCGTTCGCAGGTCAGGTATGGCGGCGGGCTCTCTTGAGCGCGTTTCAGCGGCGGGCCTTTACGGTCGGCCTCATTTAGGAGGGGGAGGATCACGTGTCTCACTTCGGACTCGGACGTACTCTGCGGTCCAGGCTCGGCGGGTCGCAGCCGCTTGGAAGACGCAGCAGCGGGGGAGTCGTAGCCCTCGTCGTCGTGTCGACAGTCGCGCTGTTTGCGTTCGGGCCTCTTGCCTCGGCTGCGCCGGGCTGCTCTGCCGCCGTGTCGAGCAATGGCACGACGTATACGACCTTGCAGGCCGCAGTGAATGGGGCGGTGAGTGGTGCCACCATCGTCGTCAAGAGCGCCTGCGTCGGTAGCACCGAGATCGGCAAGAACCTGACGATCACCGGCAAGGGCGGCGCCGTGCTCGACGGCAATGCCGCTGGCAGTGTCCTGCTGGTCGACGCCGGTGTCAGCGTCACGCTGAGCAAGCTCGTGATCACCAACGGCTCAGCGGACTCGGGCGCCGGTATTCACAACCTCGGCACGCTCGAACTGGACAGCGTGACCGTGCTCCACAACAGCGCGAACCTCGATGGGGGTGGCCTCTTCAACGACGGCGGAGACGTCACGCTTGGGAACGACACCACCTTCACCGGCAACAGCGGCGGGCCCCAGGGCGGTGCGATCGCGTCCAGGAACGGCACCCTCAGCATGGACAACTCGAGCAGCATCAGCGGCAACACCGCCGACATCGGAGCCGGGATCGCCTCGTCGAACACCGTGATCGCGCTGAACGACAAGAGCAGCATCAGCTCGAACACCAGCCGGGAGGCGGCGGCGATCGTTCTCGTCGGCGGTTCGCTGACGCTGCACGGATCCAGTTCGATCAGCAACAACACGGCGACCGATTCCCGGCTCGGCGGAGCCGTCTACGTCGTCACCTCGATGGTCACGATGAACGACAAGAGCAGCGTTGCGAACAACACCGCGGAATGCTCCGGCGCCGGGCTCGCCGAGACAGACAGCACCGTCACCATGAACGGGTCGAGCTCGATCGGTGGTAACAGGGCGCTGACGCTCGGCGGCGGCGGTCTCACCCTCCTCGGCGGAACCGCGGTCATGAACGACAAGAGCTCGATCGGCGGCAACTTCGCCGAGACGGCCGGCGGCGGCGTGAACATCGATGCCGACGCCGGCGGCATCTTGGGCTCGATCACGCTGAACAACAAGGCATCCATCTCCGGGAACTCGGGCGCGTTCGGAGGCGGCATCGCCAACCTCGGCTCGGTCACCCTGAATGGCAACAGCACGATCAGCGGGAATACCGCCCGCTCCTCCTCCGCCTTCGGCTACTTCGGCGGCTTCGGCGGTGGCATCGAGAACACACTTGGCTCGATCACGATGACGGGCAAGAGCACCATCACGGGTAACACCGCCGTCTACGGCGCCGGTATCGCCAATGCCGACTCCGGCACGGAGACAGGCACCCTGACCGGAGTCGTCGCCGGCGGCAACGTCAGCAACAACACGCCGGACAACATCTTCAACGGCAACTTCTAGCCCAGGCATTTGCGGTCAGGCGGCGGGAACCCGGAGGTCCCGCCGCCTGACCGGGCTTGACGGTGCGAGGTGCTCCCGACGACCACCTCATGGCTCCATCCCAGATCTCGTTCGTCTCCACGTGGAGACTCGCACCCCCCTTGTCCAGCGAGCGCGACGATAGAACTCTGCGTAAGGGGCCGCTCTCCCGGGTCATTCCAGACCGCGGAGCTTCCGGTACTGCGTGACGCTCCAGCCCGGAGGCAGCGGATCCGGCGGCTCGGGCGTCAGGTGCGGGGGTTTGCGACCCCGCACCGTCGAGAGGCCGACAGCGAGCAGCTCGCGATAGATGAAGCCGCGCTCGCGTTGGATCCGCCGCACGTACTCGGCCTGCTCGTGCGACGGCTTCTCGACGTAGCTGTCCTTCCGCCAGGCAGACGGGAACTTGAAGACCGTGAGGGCCGGGACGACCGCGGCAGTGGCGCGTGCCTCCGCACGCTGGATGAAGTCGTAGTCCGGGCCGAGGACGAGCTCCCGGTAGTCGCGCCACCCGACCTCGCGGCCGAGTGCCGCGTCGTGCAGGTAGGCCGAGATCGCGGCCCCGCCGCAGCCCCGATACCGGCCGCCGGGGCCGATCCACTCCATCCGTGTGTGCGCGAGCCGTGCGCCGGTGCGCGACACAGCGTCCATCAGCCACGCGAGATGCGTCGGAAGCCAGACGTCGTCGTGACCGAGATAGGCGACGAACTCGCCACGAGCCAACTCGAGCGCCGCACGGTTCGGGCCGGCCTGACTGCCGGAGTTCGCCGGGAGGTTGTGCCAGCGAACCCTGGGGTCGGCGAACGACGCGACGATCTCCTCGGAGTCGTCCGTGCATCCGTCTCCGACGACGAGAACCTCCAGGTTCGCGTACGTCTGCCAAAGCGCAGTCCTCATGGAGTGCCGGAGAACCGCCGACCAGTTGAACGTCGGGATCACGACGCTCACCAGCGGAGGGCTCGCCGGAAGGGCCGGCGAGCGTGGCCCACTCGTCAGGATCCCTGCCGCCAGACGGGCTCTGCTCGCCACGGACGTCAAGTGGCGCGACGGGCTGTATCGTGCGCGCCGTGATCGAGGGGGCCATCAGGCAGGACGCCCAGACCGTGAGCTCCGACGGTGAGCCGGTCGGCAAGCTGATCGACGGCGTCGTCATCCGTCATCAGATCACCCAGGTCGACGAGCGAGGCACCCTCTGCGAGATCCTGGACTCGCGCTGGAATGTGGCCGATTCGCCGATCGTCTACGTGTATCAGTTCACGATCCGGCCGGGGAAGGCGAAAGGGTGGCACGTCCACCGGCTTCACGACGACCGGATCTTCATCAGTCGTGGCGAGTTGAAGGTCGTGCTGTACGACGACCGGGACGACTCGCCGACCCATGGGGCGATCAACGAGATCTACCGGTCGGAGCTGCGGCGCTCGGTGATGGTGATCCCACGCGGCGTCTTCCACGCGCACGTGAACATCGGAACATCGGACGCGCACCTGATCAGCATGCCGACTCGCGAATACGACCACGAGGCCCCGGATGTCTACCGGCTTCCGCTCGACACCGACGCGATTCCGTATCGGTTCGAGAACCTTCCCGGCTGGTAGGTCGGCCGCCTTCGGGCCTTAGTCGGGCTTCTGCATCCCGCCGTACAGCTTCACCCAGGCATCGTCGGCGTGGCGCTTCAGCCAGGGGACGAGGTTCGGCGACTCCTCGCGGGAGAAGGCGTTCCACAGGTTCCAGACCGACGAGTCGGACTGGATCTGGTCCGTCCCCTCGCCCTCCCCCATCTGCTTCTTCCAGTCGAGGAAGTACTTCTCGACTCCCTCGGGAACCTTCGTGAGTGCATCCGGGGCCTTCACGAACGTCCACATGAAGTCGAGCATCGGCTGGCCGCCGGGGAAGTGCTCGCCCTTGTCGACGCCGCGGACGAGGGAGTCGTCGATCTTCGGTGCGACTGCATCTCCGCGGTGCTCCATGAAGAAGAGCGGGACAGCCCCCTCGCGGTTCTCCGTGTAGATCGTCGACTTCAGGTTGCGGAGCATCACCGCCGCGGCCTTCGCCGCCTTGTAGATGTACCCGTCCCAGAGCTGCTTGATCCCGGGGACGCCCAGCTTGGACATCACGAAGTTCGAGACGTCGAGCGCCCCCTCGAAGGAGCCGATGTCGTCGTTTCCCGCGGGCGATTTGCCGATGACGCCCGTGAGCTTGCCGATGTTGTGGGCGAGCTCGAAGTACTCCTTGATCTCGCCGACCTTGTCCGAGATCTCCTTGATGCCCTCCTTGAGCTGCTCGAGCTTCTCGGCCCCCGCGATCACGCCTTTCGCCTTCGCGCCGTAGCCGACCCACTTGTCGACCTGCCCGACCATGCCCGTCGCCTTCTCGAGCAGCTCGACCGCCTCGCCGAGCACGTCGTCCTGGGCGCTGTGGACGAACTTCTCGTGAACCATCTCCTTCAGGTCGACCAGGTCCTCCTCGGTCATCGGCCTGACTCCCCACGCCTCGAGCTGGCCGACGATCGCGTCCCTCAGATGCCCGATCGCGCCGGTGTAGGCGGCCTGGAACTCCCCCGAGAACGCGGTGAGCTTCTGCACCTGGTCGTCGGTGAGGAACTGCGCGGGGTCGGAGAAGTTCCCGATCCAGGTCTTCGCCTCGTCGGAGTGGATCGCGAGCTCGGGGAAACCCGTCGTCACGAGCTCGTCGGCGTCGTCCCGGATCCGTCCAAGCAGATCGACCGCACCCCCACCCGTCGTGGCGAATCCCCAGTCGAACGGTGCGACCCAGGGCTTCGCCGGAGCGGCCTGGGGCGAGGCGGGCGCCGTCGAGCCCCCGCCTTGCGGCGGCGCTGCGGTCGTCGTTCCGCCTCCGGTCGGCTCGCGCGCGACCCGGCGGGCCCCACCGGGGATCCGTGCAAGCGTCGCGGGACCGGCGCCGTTCGACGGTGTGGCGCCCTGGGCGAGGGCGGCAAACGCCTGGTTCCCGATCACGGCCGCGACATCTACCGCCGTTTCGACCGGCTGCCTGGCAGCGGGCGCCTCCGAGCGATGATCCTCACGCCCCGGCTCGGCCTTTCCCGCACGGTGCTCCTCGCGCTCCACCCTTCGCAGGATCCTACGTGTTCAGCCGGGACGCACGGGCTGATTCGCGGTGATGCAGACGTTGTCGGCGAACGACGTGCGCTGATCGAAGTTCGCTGCGGCCTCCGTGGCCGCGTTGTACGGAGCGGGGGCCGTCCCCTGCCACATCACATCCGGGGTCACGCCCGGGCCCACGATCGTGGCGCGGTACTGCGTCCCCTTCCCTGACGGATGCGAGCCGTGAGGGAAGAAGCCGTAACAGAAGGTGCCGTTCGGCCCGTGCGTGAGGAAGCTGTTCTCACGGTGCCACCCTGCCCCGTAGGCGGAATCGAACGTGTCGACGTAGAGGTTGCGTCCGAACGTGTCGAGCGGCACCCCCGCCGGGGTCGAGCGGAAGCCGTGCACGCCGGCGCCGCCGTACTGGAACGAGCCGTAGAGGTGGTTGAACGTCTTGTAGGTCCAGTCGGTCTTGACGACGAGGACGGGCAGGACGCCCGTCCAGTGAGAGAGATGGAGCTCCATCGAGGCCTGGAGCGGGCTCGGTGCGACCCCGTAGTCGGGCAGGCCGCGCTGCCAGGCCTGGAGTGCCCAGTTCGAGCCGTCCGGGGCCCTGCAGACCGCCACCAGATCTGCCAGCGCCGGGCCCGAGTACCGCCCGCAGGAGCTGCCGAACGTCTGCCAGTAGGCGCGCCGGTATTTCCCGTAGCCACCGGAGTAGTCGAGCTTGAAGGCGACCTGCCGTGCCTCGGGGGTCGGCTTGATCGCGTTCACGGCTCCCCACGCGAGCACGTGCTTGACCTTCCCGCCGGAGGTGTAGGTCAGGAGCGCCTCCCCCTTGCCGTTCACCGCCAGCTTCACGCCCGTGGCATTCCGGTCGATCAGCTGAGAGGCGCCCGCCGGAGCAGCCCCGAGGACGAGCAACAGCGCCGCGAGTATGAAGGGACGCAACACGGTCGACCTCCACTCGATTACCTCTCGACCGAACCTACCGGCGGTCGCCCGGGCGCGCATCACCCGTTCGGCCGAATCTCAGGAGGTGACGGCGACGAGCCACGGCCACCGGTAGTGGCCGTAGTACTGGACGTAGGAGCCTCCGAAGCCGTCGCCCGTCCACGACGTCGTCCCGACGAGTCTCGTCCGGCCCCCCGCGATCAACTCGAGGCGCCCGGTGGCGACCGTGCGCCAGGTGCCGGTGGAGGCGTCCTTCGTCGTCGTCTCGCGGGTCCGGACGAAGAGGATCGAACCGTCTGCGAGCATTCTCGGGTTCTCGTCCGTCCAGCCGGCTGGCGGATGCGTCAGCTGCGCCCGCTGCGGCTCGAGCTCCCAGATCGTCCGGCGCTCGCCCAGGCCGATCCGCGGCTCGACCCAGTTGCGGCCCGCAGCGGCGACAAGCGTGCCCGTCGAGTTGCAGGCGGGCGAGACCCATGAGCGCGAGGGGTCACGGGAGACATCGCGGCCCTGGAGGAGGATGCGCTTGCCGTCGGTCGTGTACCGGTCGTTCCCCGCGGCGACCGCAAGCCGGCCCCCGCAGTGGGCGACGTAGTCCGGGAAGACGAGCGTCTGCGCGAGCTTCGTGCCGTTCGCGTACAGGGTCAGCCCGTCGGCGGCGAGCGAAGCGGAGCTGTAGGGATCGTTCCACCAGAGAACCCGCCCGCGTCCGTCGAGGCCGGCGACGATCGGCCGAGGGTCAGAGCCGGTTGCGGTCGCGACCCGCGTCAGCCTCCCCCGCTTCCAGATCCAGACGTCATGGCGGGCTCGCGTGCTGCGACCGACGCCGAGCTCTCCGTTCGCACCCCAGGCGAACGAGCTCGCTCCCCAGCTCGCGGGAAGGATCGTTCGCGACCCGCCCGCCGGCGTCCAGAGCATGACCGCGCCCGCCTTCGTCTGATAGGCGGCCGTCTCGCCCGTCGGCGACCAGTCGAGGGTGGTCGTGGGCAGGGTCGGCCCGCCGACGATCCTGCCGCCGTCGGAGAGAAGCCGGCCGTCCCCGCTCCATGCGAGCGCCTGGACGGGAGCTTGCGCGAGTGCGATTCTCCGGGTTCCGGTCGAGAGATCGAGAACGACGAGACGGCCGCCCGAGAGGAACGCGACCCGCGGGTCGCTGTTGCGCGTCGCTGCGGTCGAAGCGCCCACCGTGAGCAATGCCAGGAGAGCGAGCGCGGCCAAGCCGCCGGTCCGGATGGAGACCCTCATCGCCTTCATTCTCGCCAGGCCGGTGTCGGCGCGGTATCGCTTCGGTGGAGGCATCGTCCGCGGCCAGCGAGCCCGGTCCTGGCAGGGTGGAACTGTGGCGCTGCCCCCACTCTCCGTCCTCGATCTCGCTCCGATCGTCGAGGGCTCGACCGCCGGCGAGGCGCTCGCGAACTCGCTCACGCTCGCACAGCACGTCGAGCGGCTCGACTACCGGCGCTTCTGGCTCGCCGAGCACCACAACGCGCTCGGGATCGCGAGCGCTGCGACGTCGGTCGTGATCGCCCACGTCGCGGCCGGCACGAGCACGATCCGCGTCGGCTCGGGCGGAATCATGCTGCCGAACCACTCGCCGCTGGTCATCGCCGAGCAGTTCGGAACGCTCGAGGCACTCCACCCCGGGCGTATCGATCTGGGTCTCGGCCGGGCGCCCGGCACCGATCTTCCCGCGATCCTCGCGCTCCGCCGCGACCCCTCGGCAGCGGACAACTTCCCGCAGGACGTGCTCGAGCTCCAGCGATACCTCGCCGATCCGGTGCCCGGTCGGCGCGTGCGCGCGATTCCCGGCGAGGGCTCCAACGTCCCGCTCTGGATCCTCGGCTCGAGCCTTTACGGGGCGCAGGTCGCAGCGCTCCTCGGCCTGCCCTACGCGTTTGCCTCGCATTTCGCCCCCGAGGCGCTCCTGCCCGCGCTCGAGACCTATCGCGCCCGCTTCGAGCCCTCCGAGCAGCTCGCCGAGCCGCACGTCATGGTCGCGGCCAACGCGATCGTCGCCGACACGGACGAGGAGGCCCGCCGACTCTTCACCTCGGTGCAGCAGTCGTTCACGAATATCGCCCGCGGGCGCCGCGGCCGGCTCCCGCCGCCGATCGACGACATCGAGGACTACTGGTCGGTGTCGGAGAAGGAGCGCGCATCGGCGATGCTCCGCCGCTCGTTCGTCGGCACCGCGGCAACCGTAGAGGAGGGCCTCACGGCGTTCGCGGCCGAGACGCAGGCCGACGAGCTGATCATCGCCGCGGCGATCCACGACTTTCCCGCCAGGCTCCGCTCCTACGAGCTCCTCGCCGGTGTGGCGGTGCCTCGGTGAGTCACGACGAGAACGAGCCGCCGATCTGCCCGACCTGCGGCGTGACGATGGTCCCCGCCGGGCTGAGCGCCGTCCGGCAGCCGGGTGCGGAATGGGTGTGTCTCGAATGCGAGGAGAACGGCGAGCCCGAGTAACTGGGCTTCAGCTGTATCGCTGCTGGTCGCGCCAGACGCGGATGCACGCGAACACGCAGCCCGCGGCGACGAGGAAGAACGCGAGCAGGTTCGGGCCCGTCAGTGGAGTCGTGAACCTCGCGGTGAAGTACCACCCCGCGTCGATTACGAACAACGCGACCGCGCCGTAGAAGATGCGCTGCTGGCGGGTCGGCCACATCGAGATCTCGCGCCGCCCGAAATCGCGCCAGAGCATGTAGGCGACGAACGCGATCGCGAAGTAGAACGCCACGCTGAGAAGCAGCCCGGCAGTGATCAGCGCCGTCTCCTGGTTCAGCACCACGATCACGGCGGAGACGATCGCGATGATCGCCATTCCACGTGCGAACGGCGGAATCCGGCTCATGTCGCGGTCATGTACGCCCGGACGCCGAGTGCCCCCGCAAGCAACGTCGCCGTGGCGAACCAGAGAAGCCGTGCGCGTGGGTCGGACGGCGCGTAGAGAAACGGCGCGAAGACCGCAAGCAGCGCAAAGGTCCCGTATCCGTAGTGCAGGCGATCCTTCGCGTGATGATGCCCCGCCAGGAGCAGCAGCCCGAACAGCACCTGCGCCACGATCAGCGTCTGCGCCAGGGCGAGCAGATGCGCGACCCACCGCCCAGCCCCGCGCCGCCGGCGCCAGGCCAGGAACGCCGTGATGCTCGCAGCGAAGCAGGTGGCGATCACGAGGAACGCGTTGGCGTGATGGATCGTTAGCATCGAAGCGGACCCTACCGAGAGGAAGTTTCGTGGTCGAAGAAGGCAAGCCTGCCCCCGAGTTCGAGCTCACGAGCGACACCGGCGAGACGGTAAAGCTCTCGTCGCTGCGCGGAAAGCCCGTCGTCCTCTACTTCTATCCCAAGGACAACACATCCGGCTGTACGACGCAGGCCTGTGGGATCCGCGACGCCTGGAGCGAGTTCCAGGCAGCGGGCGCCGTCGTGCTCGGCGTCTCGCCGGACGGGGTCGCCTCGCACGAGAAGTTCAAGGGCGACTTCGAGTTGCCCTTCACACTGCTCGCCGACCCCGAGCACACCGTCTCCGAGGCCTACGGCGTCTGGCAGGAGAAGGCTCGCTATGGGCGCACGTACATGGGAATCGTCCGCTCGACCTTCGTGATCGACCCAGACGGGAACGTGGTCAAGGTCATGCGGAACGTCAAGCCCGAGACCCACGCCGACAAGGTGTTGGCCGTACTGGCCAAATGAGCTGACACTCATCTGGCCAGGCGCGTGGCCTAGCGCTCGACGAGCGTGACCGTGTTCTCGCCGCGTGCGTCCCAGTAGTTCTCGCCGAGCTTCTCGGTGAGCGTCTGCTCGAGCTCGCCGGAGCGCTCCATGTCCTCGACGATGTCGGCGCCGCCGATCAGCTCGCCCTTGACGAAGACCTGAGGGATCGTCGGCCAGCCGGAGATCGCAGAGAGCTCTTCACGGATCTGGGTGTCGAGCAGGACGTCCACGGCCGTGATCGGGGCGCCGGCGCGGCGGAGCGCTCCGAGCGCCCGCTCGCTGTTGCCGCACATGATCGCGGAGGGGTTGCCCTTCATGAAGAGCGCGACGTCGGAACCGTCGATGACTTCCTGGATCTTCTCCGTGTAGCTCACAGTGTCGTTCGTCATGTCGCGGTTCCTTTCGTGTTGATCCTGAGCTCGTGGATGCTTCCGTCCTTCCAGGGCCCGTCGAGTGCTTCGTAGATCAGCTTGTGCTGCTGGATGCGGCTGAGCCCGTCGAAGTCGGGCGCGGTGACGCGCACCTCGAAGTGGTCGCCGCCGCCGCGGTCGATCACCTTCACCTCGGACGCCCCGGGAAACGCATTCTCGAGCAGCCCCTGCAGCCTGTCGGAACCCACCCCGGGATGGTACAGCGGCGTGCGTTGCCTCCGGCGGTTGCGGTGCCCTCCGTGCCGTGCGATCCTCACGGCTCGTGGCAGGCGTCACGATCAGGCTTCTCGGCGGCTTCGCGGCTTCCGTCGATACCGAACCGGTGGCGGAGAGTGCCTGGCGCCTGAAGAAGGCCCGCGAGCTCGTGAAGCTGCTCGCACTCGCGCAGCCTCACCGGCTCCATCGTGAGCAGCTGATGGATTCGCTCTGGCCCGACCGCGAGCTCGCCGCTGCCTCGAACAACCTCAACCAGGCGGTGCATGCCGCCCGGCGCGCGCTCGGGGCACAGGCGATCGAGGCGAGAGACGGCCTGGTCGAGCTCCATGCAGCGGTCGACGTCGAGCTCTTCGAGGCGGCAGCTGTCTCCGCCCAAGCCGCGCCCAAGGCGGCCACCTATCGCGCGGCGCTCGCGCTCTACACCGGCGAGCTCCTGCCCGAGAACCGCTACGACGACTTCGCGGCCGGCCGTCGCGACGAGATCGCCACGCTCAGAGGCGAGCTCGAATACGAGCTGGCCGCGCTCGGCTCCACACCGGGGCCGCGCGGGCTCCCTGCAAACACGAGCTCCTTCGTCGGGCGTGGACGGGAGCTCGACGAGCTGAGGGCGCTCGTTGCGCGTGCAAGGCTCCTGACCCTGTCCGGGACGGGCGGGGCAGGGAAGACCCGACTCGCCCTCGAGCTGACGCGCGGGATCGAGGACGCGTATCTGGACGGTGCGGCGTTCGTCGAGCTGGCAGCGGTCGCGCGGCACGAGCACGTGGAGGATGCGATCGCGGCCGCGCTCGACGTGCGCGCCCTCCCGGGCCAGTCCGCCGTCGAGGCGCTCTCGGACTTCCTGGCTCCGCGCGAGCTCCTGCTCGTGCTCGACAACTGCGAGCATCTGCTCGCCTCGAGCGCAAACGTCGCCGACGCCCTGCTGCGGGCGGCGCCCCGGATCTCCATCGTCGCGACGAGCCGCGAGCCGCTGCGGCTGCCCGGTGAGATCGTGTTTCGCGTTCCCTCGCTCGGGATCCCGGATCCCGAACAGCTCCCGCCGCTCGGCGAGCTCGCCCGGGCGGAGGCGGTGATCCTCTTCGTCGAGCGCGCCGCTGCCGTGGCACCGGGCTTCGCCCTGAACGGCGACAACGCCGGAGACATCGCACGGATCTGTTTCAGGCTCGATGGGCTTCCGCTGGCGCTCGAGCTCGCGGCCGGCCGCGTCGGTGCGCTCGGGACGGCGGCGATCGCCTCGAGGCTCGACGACCGCTTCCGGCTGCTGCGCGCGGGAAGCCGGGCCGCACCGACGCGCCAGCAGACCCTTGCCGCGACGCTCCGCTGGAGCCACGACCTCCTCGAGCCCGACGAGCGCGTGCTGTTTCGCCGGCTCGCGGTGTTCTCGGGCTTCGCGCTCGCGGCGGTCGAGATGGTCTGCTCGGACAGCTCGCTCCCGGAGCACGAGATCGCGGACCTGCTCGGGCGCCTCGTGGAGAAGTCGCTCGTGAGCGTCGAGGAACGAAGAGGCGAGCGCCGCTACAGGCTGCTCGAGACCGTGCGGCTCTACGCCCGAGAGCAGCTCGTGACCGCCGAGGAGTCCGCCGCGGTCGCGCAACGACACGCAGCCTGGGCGCTGTCGCTCTTCGAGCTCGACCCGGGTGCCGTCGGTCTCGATCGCGAGGCCACGAATCTCCGCGCGGCGCTCGACACGCTCGGAGCCACCGATGCCGAGGGCGCGCTCCGGCTCTGTGTCGCGCTGATGCCCTTCTGGCTTCGTCGCATCGACCTCGCCGAGGCCCACCGCCGCTTCGCCGATGCCCTCGCCGCGTCACCCGAACCGACGACGCTGCGGTCGGAAGCACTGCTCGCCGCGGCCGCCGTCCACTACCGGGCGGGCACCCTCGACGCGGGCTTCGAACGGGCCGAGGAGGGATTCGACGTGGCGCTCGCGACCGGCGACCCGCGCGCCGAATGGCACGCACTGCACCGGCTCGGCGAGTTCGCGGTCGCGTGGGACAGCGGCGCCGTCGCGCGCGAACGCTTCGGGCGCTCCCTCGAGATCGCGAGACGCGAGACCTTCGGCGCCGGGGAGGCGATCGGTGTGTACTCGCTCGGGATCGCCCACTCGCTGCAGAACGAGCTCGAGCTCGCGGAGGCCGCCCTGACCGAGAGCATCGAGCTCTTTCGCGTCCTCTCGGCCTCCGACGAGCGGATCCCGTCTCCGATGAACATCTCCGACGTGCTCTGGGTGGAGGTCGCCGGCGCACGCGCGTCCCGTCTGCTCTTCGAGGAGACCCTGCAGCCCTTCGCCGAAGTCTCCGCCGACGGAGCGATCGGCTACGTGCTCGGGAACCAGGCGACGATCGCGAGGATGCGCGCCGAGTTCGAGCGCGCGCGGTCGATTCTCGAGGCGGCTGAGACCCACTTCACCGACCTCGGAAACGAGCGCGGGGCGAGCGACATCCTGCTTCGCCGTGCCTATCTGGAGCTGGCCGAGGGCTCGCTTACCGCGGCGCGAGCCGCATTCGAGCGCCCGCTGGAGTTTCGGCGTGCCGCGAACGACCGCCGCGGCGTCGGGATGGTGCTCGCCGGGCTCGGCTTCGTCGACACGATGCTCGGAGACCTCGACCGTGCGACGCGGGAGCTCGCGGACGCCCGGGAGCTCTTTCGCCGCGCCGGTGACCGCTGGGGTCTCGCAAGCGCGCTCTGGCGCACCGCCGACCTCGAGCTCGCACGCGGCCGGCTCGACGACGCCGACAGCGCGCTCGGCGAGGCCGAGTCGGTCCTCGGCGAGACGAGGCGGGTTCGGTGGCTCGCGCACGCCGTGTTCCGCCGGGGCGAGCTCGCATTCGAGCTCGGCGAGCTCGACCGGGCCGTGGCGCTCTTCGACGAGTCGCTCGAGCTCTACACGGCCGCGGACTACCCACCCGGCCTCGCGGTCGTTACAGACGCGCTAAGCCGATGCAAACCGGCCCCACATAGAACTCCCGCAACAAAAGAGTGAGACAAGAGGAGGCAGGCATGAGCGCAACGGCTACCCCCGTGATCGGGGAGGCAACGATTCAGGAGCTGCGGGAGGCGATCCGCGGCGAGGTGATCACGCCCGGCGACGCCGGTTTCGGCGAGGCGTCACGGGTCTGGAACGGCATGCACGACGCGCGGTGCCCGGCCGTGATCGTCCGCTGCGCGGGTGCAGCGGACGTGGCGGCCGCGATCGGGTTCGCACGGAGCAACCAGCTGAAGCTCGCGATCCGTGGCGGTGCCCACAGCATCGCGGGCTTCTCGACCTGCGACGGAGGTGTCGTCGTCGACCTGTCGCAGATGAAGGGCGTGCGCGTCGATCCAGGCGCCCAGCGCGCCCATGTCGGAGGCGGTGCGACGTGGCTCGACGTCGACCACGAGACACAGCCTCACGGCCTGGCGACGACAGGAGGGCTCGTGTCCTCGACCGGCGTCGGCGGCTACACGCTCGGCGGCGGCATCGGCTGGCTGATGCGGGCCTACGGGCTCGCGTGCGACAACCTCGTCGGTGCCGACGTCGTGACCGCCGACGGACAGCTCGTCCACGCCAGCGAGACGGAGAACCCCGATCTGCTCTGGGGACTTCGTGGTGGCGGCGGCAACTTCGGTGTCGTCACCCAGTTCGAGCTCGCGCTGCATCCGGTCGGCCCGCTCGTCCACGCGGGCCCGATCTTCTACCCGGCCGAGGCTGCCGTCGACCTGATGCGCCTCTTCCGCGACTGGGCTCCGGACGCGCCGGACGAGGTCACGGCGCTCGTGAACCTGACGAGCGCGCCTCCGCTGCCGCCGATCCCGGAGGCGTGGCACGGAAAGCCGGTGGCGGCGTTCGTCGGGTGCTCGGTCGGCCCGGTCGAGGAGGCCGAGGCACACGTGCGTGCGTTTCGCACAGTCGCCGAGCCGATCGCGGACCTGCTCGGGCCCATGCCCTACAACGTGATCCAGACCCTGCTCGATCCGCTCTGGGGCAAGGGAACGCAGGCGTACTTCAAGGCGACGAACCTCTCCGGCCTCGACGATGCGCTGATCGAGCGGCTGGCCGAGGTTCATCTCCGGGTTCCGGGCCCGCAGGCCGAGATCCACATCCATCAGATGGGCGGTGCGGTCGGACGCGTCGCGGACGGCGCGACCTCCTTCTCCGAGCGTTCGATGCCATACGTGCTGAACGCCGTCACCGGCTGGCACGACGCAGGTCAAGCCGATTCGCACATCGCCTGGGCTCGCGCGGTCGTCGACGCGGCCGGCGAAGCGTCGACCGGACGGGCCTACGTCAACTATCTCGGCGATCCGGGGGCGGGCCGGAGCGCGTACGGCACCGAGACCTACGAACGGCTCGCTGCCCTCAAGCGGGAATACGACCCGACGAACGTCTTCCGGCTGAACCAGAACATCGAGCCCTAAGACCCACGGGCCGGGACCGGGCGCGGGACGGCTGTGGGAGCCGCCCGCGCCCACCCCGCCGGTAGACTGGTCGCCACGCGGATGTGGCGGAATTGGTAGACGCGCACGGTTCAGGTCCGTGTGTCCTTTGGGACGTGGAGGTTCAAGTCCTCTCATCCGCACTCTGTGACTCCCAGGGCCCTCTCGAGAAGTGTTCTCCTGACTCTGGCGGCTCTGGCCGCCGTTTTGCTCGTCGGCGGCAGCGGGCTCGCAGCGACCGCGGTACCGACGACCGAGGTGATCGTCACCCTTGACGCGCCGTCGCTCGTAGGAGTCGAGCGCTCGCTGACCTCCGCGCAGACCCGAGCCGCGACGAGGAACATCGCCGAGGCACAGGCGAAGGCCCAGGCCCGGCTGCGCGCGGCGATCCCGAGCGTGCAGATCGTCGAGCGCTACCGGATCGTCGCCGACGGGTTCGCGCTCGTCGTCCCGACGCGCGACGTCCCCCGCCTCACCTCGATCCCGGGGATCGACAAGGTCTGGCCGAATCTCGTCTACCACGCGCTCGCGACGACGCGCACCACCGTGACGAGGGCTCAGGCGCTCACGCAGGGCCCGCAGGTGATCGGCGCCGACAAGCTCTGGGGGAGCTCGCTCCAGACCGCAGGCCAAGGGATCAGGATCGGCGTGATCGACGACGGGATCGACGCGAAGCACCAGTACTTCGACCCGCACACGTTCTCGTATCCCACGGGCTTCCCGAAGGGGATCACGAAGGATACGACGCGGAAGGTGATCGTCCAGCGCGCCTTCGCCCCGGTGAAGCCGGTGTACCAGTTCGCACGAACCCCGTTCGACCCCTCCGAGAACGGCTCGTTCCACGCGACGCACGTGGCGGGGATCGCGGCCGGCGACCACAACACGCCCGACGGAGCGCTCTTCCTCTCTGGCGTCGCTCCCGATGCGTTCCTCGGGAACTACAAGGCGCTGACGATCCCGACGCCGGGCTTCGGCCTCGACGGGAACTCGGCCCAGATCGGGGCCGCGATCGAGTCGGCAGTCGCCGACGGGATGAACGTGATCAACCTCTCGATCGGCGAGCCGGAGATCTCGCCGCAGCGCGACTTCGTCGTGCATGCGATCGACGCGGCCGCCAAGGCAGGCGTCGTGCCGGTGATCGCCGCGGACAACCAGTTCGACCAGTA
The DNA here is from genome assembly GCA_036271615.1 of Gaiellaceae bacterium. Classification (GTDB taxonomy): domain Bacteria; phylum Actinomycetota; class Thermoleophilia; order Gaiellales; family Gaiellaceae; genus Palsa-739. The sequence continues at coordinate 11,804 of DATBAH010000017.1, read as the reverse complement.
CGGCTACGGCTCGATCAGCTCGCCCGCGAACGCGCCCGACGCGATCACCGTGGCCGCGACGACCGTGACCGACACGATCGCGGATTTCTCCTCGGGGGGGCCAACGCCGGTCTCGCTGCAGCTCAAGCCCGACGTCGCGGCACCGGGCGTCGCGATCACCTCCTCGCTTCCGGTCAACCAGGGCGGGCCCTACGGCGCGCTGAACGGGACGAGCATGGCAACGCCGCAAGTGTCGGGCGCGGTCGCGCTCCTGATCCAGCGCCACCCGACCTGGACCGTGGCGCAGATCAAGTCGGCGCTCGTGCAGACCGGTGACCCGGTTCACGACGTAGACGGCAAGGAGGTGTCCGTGCTCCGCGAGGGCGGCGGCCTCGTGAATCTCGTGCGCGCGGACAACCCGTTGCTCTTCGCCGCGCCGAGCTCGATCACGTTCCCGCTCAATGGCGGCTCGGTGCCGATCACGCTCACCGACGCGGGCGGCGGCGCCGGATCCTGGTCGGTCTCGGCTCCCCTGCAGGCGGCTCATCGGGGTGTCACCGTGTCGGTGGCCGGCAGCGTCTCCGTTCCCGGCCGGCTCGTGCTCGAGACCACGGTCGCGCCGACCGCGGCCAACGGCGACGTGACGGGCTTCGTCCTGCTCACGCATGGAGGCGAGACCCGCCGGATCCCGTTCTGGGTCGAGGTGGACCATCCGCGACTGCGGAACGAGCATGCAATCACGCTCACGCATTCGGGGACGTACGAGGCGACGACGGCCGGTGGGGCGCGGCTCGTCTCGCGCTACCGCTATCCGACCGCCGGCGACGCGGCGTATCCCGGCCCCGAGGTCGCCTATCTCGTCCACGTGAAGGGTCCGGTCGCGAACTTCGGCGTCGCAGTGCTCTCCGGACACGCGATCCCGCACGTCGTGTTCGCCGGCGACGAGAACCATCTCGTCGGCTTCGCGGGCCTCCCCACCGACATCAACCCATACCTGAGCACCTTCGGCGAGGCGCGGCCGGTCGCCGGCGCCATCCTTCCCACACCCGGAACGTACGAGATCGTCTTCGACACGCGCTCTGCGACGCGCGCGGGCCCGTTCACCTTCCGCTACTGGATGAACGACACGACCCCGCCGAAGCTGCGGATCGTCTCGACGACCCACGGCACGATCACCGTGTCGCTCGCCGACCGTGGTGCAGGCGTCGATCCCGAGTCGATCCAGGCGACGCTCGACGGGCACAGCGTGATCGAGCGGTTCCGCCACGGCCTGCTGACGCTCGTCACCTCACCCGGACGGCACCTGGTGATCATCACGGCGTCCGACTACCAGGAGCTGAAGAACATGGAGGACGTCGCTCCGATCAAGCCGAACACGTCGGTCCTGCGCCGCACGGTCGTCGTCCGGCGCTGACAGCGCCGGGGCCAGCGCGACCGGGGTCAGCGGCGCTTCAGGTCTTTTTCGTCGATCGTCGGCAGCGAGGCGAGATCGCGCTCGACCGACCGCGCGAACTCCTCGTGATCCGGATGCACCACCCGGAGGTTCGCCTTCGACTTCGACTTCCGGCGCTTCCGAGTGTGGAGCCTGCGGCTGTCGCTCCCGAACACCCCGACGATCCGCGGCCATTCGGCCGCGGCCACGATCGCGACTGCAGCGACCAGGAGGACGATCGCAATCGGGCTCATAATTGAACAATAGCGGTCATGGCCAGTCCGGCCGGAAACGGCTCCGGTCGGGAGCCGCCGTGCCGTCGGGCTACACTGACCGGCTGATCGATCCCCGGTAGCTCAATTGGCAGAGCATTCGGCTGTTAACCGAAGGGTTGTTGGTTCGAGTCCAACCCGGGGAGCCTCTCCAAGCCTGACGTGAGACAGGACACGGTAGGCCATGCCGGAGCGCCCTCCTCGAACGGAGGGGCGTCGCCGCGGGCTCTTGACGCGTGGCCATGAGAAGCGCGGGTTTCTCGCTCGTGGGCGACAGTGCCTCCTCGACGTGATTCCCGGCGATCGCAACCGGTCTGATGCTGCCGCTACGGCGCACCGCGATCGCACGAGCACGGCGCCGATGACGGTTGCCGCTTAAGCTCACGGCCCGGAAAACCGATAGCCGCGACATGAACAACTACGTGAACCTCCTTGGCACCCGGGTCTTCCTGCTGTTGTCGTCGCGCTCTGTGTCCGAGCTCAGGCGTGAAGAAGGACAGACGCTTGCGGAGTACGGTCTGGTCGTTGCGCTCATCGCCGCCGCCCTCGTCGCGATCATCGCGGTCATCGCCGGTTCGGTGACGGGGCTCTTCAACAGGTCGTCGAGCGCCATCTGAGAGCCGCGCGGCCGGGTCCCGCTGGGGCCCGGCAGCCCCGGCCTCCGGCCGGGTGCTAGCCCGTCGAGTCGGTCCCGGTTTCGACCGGAGGCGCAGGCTGGAGCTCGACGGCCTGTGCCACGGCGCCGGCGACTCCGTCGGAGCCCGTGATCGTGCTCTTGAACTCGCGAATGCCCATTCCGAGCGAACGGCCCATGTCCGGCAGGCGCTTGGGGCCGAAGAGCAGCAGCCCGAGGATCGCGAGGAAGAGCAGGTGCATCGGGGTGATCAGATCGAAACCCATGGCGTCCTTTCGTCGATTTCCACGAGGGATTCGCCGGGCGCCTGCTGCCGGTTCGATCCGGCTAGCCGATCTTCGTCCAGGTGGAGCTCGCGAACACCAGTGGACGGCCGTCGCAGGTGTCCTTCACCCGCGTGAACTTCAGCGACTTCCCGGTGATCGTCCAGGAGTAGGTGCCGGTCGCGCTCTTCCCCGTGCAGCGGAGCGGGCCGACCTTGTCCACGAGCGTGACCCTGTGCCCGGAGACGGTGGAAGAGCCACCGATCAGGAGCACCTTCGCCTTCGGCTCCTTGACGACCACGTAGGTTCCGTCTGCGACGAAGTTGATCAGCCAGGTGCCGGACAGCCCCGCGTTGCTCGACTTGATCTGGGTGCCGTAGATGCCCTTGAGCGGCGTCGCCTTCGCCGCCGACCCGACGCCGACGATCGAGAGCGCACACAGGAGGACGAGAAGCGTTGGCCAGCGCTGCACACCGGGAGTCTCGCACACACTGCGGACGCTTTACGTTCGGCTTACGATCGCCGAATGTGCGGCTGATCCAGACGGTCGATGCTGCAACCGTCCCGATCCCCGAAGGAGCCCCCGCAATGAAACTGAAGTCCACCCTCGCTGCGCTGCTCGTCGCCCTCGTCGCGGGGCTTGTGCCTGCGCTCTCCTCCGCCGACGCCGGCTCCGCCGTCCAGGCCGACGTCGCCCGCTTGACGACCGAGATCGCCGCGGCTCACGATTCGCTCCTCGCCGACTCCTCGAGCGTGACCGCCGACGCAAGCGCCGGGAACAAGGTCGCGGTTCGCGCCGACGTCAAGAAGCTCCGCGCCGACGCGGCCGCCTACCTCCCGCCGATTCGCGCAGACGTCCGCCAGCTGAGGACCGACGTCCAGGCTGCTCGGGCGGCAGAGGTCGGCGGGCTCGGGAAGAGCCTTCGCGCGTCCGTCGTCGCCGACCGTCAGGCGGCGAAGGAGCTCAGGCAGGCCGTGCGGCAGGCACGGCACGCCGTACAGGCTCTCCGGGCTGCGAACCGCCCCTGATCTGCGGATCGCCCGAGAAAGAGGGCACGGAGGCGGCGCCGGTCAGTCCGGCGCCGCTTCTTTTTCCAGGCCCGAAACGGCCTCCTGAATCCTGGTCAGCGTGTCGCGGAGCTCCTTCGTCCGCTCGGGCGGCGCCTGCCGTAGCTCTGCGAAGACCTGGCGTTCGCGCAGCCTCAGCAGAAACTCCTCGGCGTTTGCCTTGCTGATGATCCCTTCCTCGGGCGCCCAGGCATCGAGCTCGGCCAGGAGCTCGATCACCTCGGGACTCGCCGGGGCTGCCTCGACGAGGTGGGCGCGAAGAGCCCGATTCCGCTCGTCCTGGAAATGCTCGGCCGACAGCTCGGCAAGTGCCGGGGTGAGACTTCGGTGCGCGATCACTCCGGCGAGGGCGCCGCGCTCGAGGCGATCACCCGCGCCGCTCAGCCGCGGTGACGGAGACGCGACCGAGGCCGCGGTCCCGCCCCCGCGAATCTGGATCGGCATCCCGAAGAAGTCCATCGCCCACTTCCAGGCCGCCTGGCGATGGAGCGAGTCGGGGCGTCCGTCGAGGAAGGCGGCGACCGCCCGCCTACCGGCTTCGCGGTCGTCGGCGCCGCGGGCCTCGACCTGCGTGCGATGGACCTCATAGGGAAGCGCGGTTGCGATGCGTGAGACGAAGCCGTTCGGATCGTCCGCGGGATCGGCTCCGGCCGGCAGCGCGACGACCTTCACGTCGAACCCCTGGCGGTCCGCGAGCTCCATTCCGCGCAGCGTCGCCGCCTGGCCCGCAGCGTCGCCGTCGAACGCGAGCCAGAGCTTCTTCGTGAGGCGTCCGAGCTCCCGGAGCTGCTGCTCGGTGAGCGCCGTGCCCATGCACGCGACGACCGGCTCGAAGCCGGCCTGACGGAGCGCGATCACGTCGGTGTTGCCCTCGACGACGATCGCACGATCCTCGCGGGCGATCGTCGCGCGGGCCTTGTCGAGCCCGTAGACGACGGCGCCCTTCGTGAAGAGCTCCGATTCGGGCGTGTTCACGTACTTGGCCTTCAGCGGATCGTTCTCGTGCAAGCGCCGTGCCTGGAAGCCGAGCACCGCGCCACGCGCGTCGGTGAGCGGGAAGACGAGCCGCTGCTCGAAGTAGTCGTTGCCGTTCTGCCGCGCGAGACCGGCCGCGCGGATCTCCTCGGCCGTGAACCCTTTCTCGCGTGCACCTCGCGCGACGGCGGTTCCGCCGATCGCAAGACCGAGGCGAAACTCGCGGCAGACGGGCCCGAGCAGGCCACGCCCCGCGAGGTAGTCGCGGGCGAACGAGCCGGCGGGCGAATCCCAGAGGTATCGCTCGTAGAACTTCGCGGCGTCGTCGAGTAGCGCCAGCAGCCGCTTGCGGCGGTTTCGGCGCGCGTCGTCCTGCGGCGAGGCGTCCTCGTATTCCGGGACGATCCCGGCCCGCGCCGCGAGCCACTCGATCGCATCGACGAAGTCCAGCGCCTGCGTGTCGCGGACGAAGCCGATCATGTCGCCGCCCTTGTGGCAGCCGTGGCAGTGGTAGAGCTTCTCGACGGCGTTGATCGAGAAGCTCGGCGTCCGCTCCTCGTGGAACGGGCAGAGGCCGGTGTATCGGGCGCCCGACTTCCGCAGCGGTGTCCGCTCCTCGACGACGGCGACGAAGTCCACGCGCTGGCGTACTGCTTCGACGGTGCTGTCCTTGATCCGCGCCATTTCTAGATGAGTAGCTCCACGAGATCGCCTGCTTCGGGGCGCGAGCTGTCCACCGAAGGTTGGCCAGCTGCGCGGTCTGGGGCGCCGGTGCGGCCCTCAGTGCGGCTAGACGCCCCGATGAGGGCCTGCCGAGGTGAAGCGCCGGCCTCACGGCAGCCAGCCTCACCGGCTACCCGCGACCGGACCGTCCCAGACCCCTGCTTCGTTGGCCAACCTTCGGTTGGACGATCGTGCATCCGGACACGCGAGATCGGGGAGCTACTCATCTAAAGCCCGGCAGCGTAGTCGAGCGCGAAACGATCGGTCATGCCGGAGACGAACTCCGTGATCTCCTCGGCGGTATCTCCGCGAGCTACGAGGGACTCGAAGATGGCGTCGATCGTGACCCGGGCGCGCTCGTGCTCGGCCGCCGTGTCGGGGCCGAGGTAGACACGCTCGAACATGAAGGCCCGGAGTGCGAGCATCGCCGCTCCGATCTCCTCGCTCTGGACGATGTCGCCCTCGGCAGCCGAGGTTTCGATCAGGTCGTGGACGAGCGCGTCGATGCGCATCGACCCGGTCGGGCCGAGGATCTCGATCTCCTCCCGCGGGAGATCGCGTTCTTCGAGGATCCCGTAGCGGATCGCGTCGTCGATGTCGTGGTTGATGTAGGCGACCCGGTCGACGATCCGGACGATCTTTCCCTCGAGGGTCTCGGGCTCCTCCGCCCCGGTGTGCGTGAGGATGCCGTTGCGCACCTCGTGGGTGAGGTTCAGGCGCTCGGCGATTCGCAGCGACTGCTCGTTGTGGCGGAAGCGGCCGCCGTCGTGCGTCGCGAGCGCAGCGTCGAGAGCTGCCTCGCCCGCGTGGCCGAACGGCGTGTGGCCCATATCGTGGCCGAGGCCGATCGCCTCGACGAGGTCTTCGTTCAGTCGGAGTGCGCGGGCGACGACGCGTGCGATCCCGGTGGTCTCGAGGGTGTGCGTCATCCGCGTCCGGTAGTGGTCGCCGGCGGGGTCGATGAAGACCTGCGTCTTCCCCTTCAGGCGCCGGAACGGCTTGGAATGGACGATCCGGTCGCGGTCGCGCTGGAACGGGGTCCGGACGTCGGACTCCGGCTCGGGGCGGATCCGGCCGCGCGTCTCGTAGGAGCGGATCGCAAGCGGCGAGAGCCATTCCTGCTCGCTCCGGCGCACGCGTTCCTCGAACGACGGCGTGCGAATTTCGCTCTGCTGGGGCACCCGACCAGCGTATCCGCGCCGGCGGTCTACCTTGCTCCTCCGACTGGACGAAACCTCGGTCTCAGCGTCGAAGCTGGACGGCGAAACGGGCGATCGGTCTCGGCCTCTAAGACTGTCTGAAACGACGAACAACCGATCGGTGGATTTCCACCGGCCGTCACAGTCCCGTGACACCTCCGCGCCGTGGACGGGAGTAGCATCGCTCTTCGAGGGCGGCGGGGATGCGGCCCCACCCTTTATGGGTGGGGGTGCGGGGTCGCGGCGGCTGGTTTGGCCGGGGAATCAGCAGGTCTTCGGCGGCCGATGGGGACACCCGTGATGATCTCGGCGGCCTCGTGGAGGTCGGACGCACTTCTCGACGTTGGTTCGTGCTGCGTTCGGACGAGCACTGCGGGGATTCCTGCCGCTTCGGCGCCGGCGACGTCGGCCGCGGGGTTGTCGCCGACCATCCAGACCTCGTTCGGAGCTCCGCAGAGCTCGAGCGCGAGGCGGAAAGCTTCGGGGTGCGGCTTCTCGTAACCGGTGGCGGCTGAGGTGACGATGTGATCGACGAGGGGTGTGAGGCCGAGCCCTTCGGCGATCGCGGGGAGCTCGGGAACGTGGTTCGAGAGGACGAGGTGATGCCAGCCCTCGCTTCTCAGATGTGCCAGCACGGGCGCCGTGTCGGGGAAGAGCTCCCAGACCCGGGCCGGATCGACATAGCGGTCGCGCACTCGGCCGGCGAGCTCGGCCGCGCGCCCACTCTCGATTCCCACGCCTTCGTACGCCGCGGCCAACATGAGCTGCACGTGTTTCCACCACGCGTCGGGGTCGGTGAGCTCGGGGTGTGGGACGTCCGGGCTGTCCCAGGGAAAGCCGGTGCGAAGGAACGGGCGAAGGTTCTCCGGGTCGATCCCGTGGCCTGGCTCATGCTCGTCGAGGGTCTCGACGAGGCAGCCCCGCCACATTCCGGGCCTGTGCGCGAGGGTCCCGTCGAAATCCCAGAAGATGACCTTCCTAGCCACTCCGTCTCGCCGAAACGGCCTAGATGATGATCGGCACGGTGCCGCCGTCGACGCTCCAGGCGGCGCCGGTGACATAGCTCGCGCGGTCGGAGCAGAGGAACACGATCACGTTCGCGATCTCCCCGGGAGTCGCGAGGCGGCCGAGCGGCCGGCCGGCGCCGACCTTGGCGAGGATCTCGTCCCGGGCACCTTGCTGGTCGGCGAGCCCGCCGTCGCCGAGCCACGCCTTCGTCGCGGTGGGGCCAGGCGTGACGGCGTTGCAGCGGATTCCGTCCTTCGCGTGGAGGTCGGCGACGAGGCGCGAGTACGAGAGCATCGCGGCCTTCATCACGGAGTACTCGGGCATGCCTGCGGACGGGCGTTTGGCCGCGGTCGAGGAGACGTTCACGATTGCGCCGCTTCCGTTCTCGCGCATGTTCGGCAGGACCGCCTGCGTGGCCCGCACGGCGCTCATCAGGTTGATCTGCCAGGAGCGCTCCCAGATCTCCTCGGTCAGCTCGTCGAACCGGTGGATCTCCGCCCAGCCCACGTTGTTCACGAGGCAGTCGACCCGCCCGAAGGCCTCGAGGGCAGTTGCGATCACCTGTTGCGGCTGTCCGGGCTCGGCCAGGTCGGCGGTCAGGTGGAGGTCTCCGGCCCCTTCGGCGCTACGGCTTGCCCCGACGATGCGCGCGCCCTCGGCTTCGAGCAGGTTCACGACCTCGAGCCCGATCCCCTCGGTCGAGCCGGTGACCACGCACACCTTGTCTTCGAGTCCGAGATCCATCGGTCGCTACGTTAGCGGCGGACATGACGATGCTCATCGTTGCCCGGCATGGGCAAACCGACTGGAACGCCGAGCGGCGCTGGCAGGGGCACGCCGACCCGCCGCTGAACGACCGTGGGCGTGCCGAGGCGGCCGCGCTCGCCGAGTCGCTCGCCGGGGCCGAGATCGAGGCGATCCATTCCTCGGATCTCGCGCGGGCGCGTGAGACGGCGGCGATCGTCGCCGAACGGCTGCGGCTTCCGCTGACGCTCGATGCTCGCCTGAGGGAGGTCGATGTCGGAGAGTGGTCGGGGCTGACCACACCGGAGATCGAGCGGCTGTACCCGGGGGCGATGGAGCGCCGACGAGAACGAATGACGGGCTGGACAAGCGGGGAGCCGATGGAGGCAATGGGCGAACGCGTCGTCGAGGCGCTGCTCTCGATCAGGGAGGAGCGGGCGCTCGTCGTTACGCACGGCGGGCCCTTGCGGTTCGTATGGGCCGCGGCAGGCGGGGGCGAGGCCTGGGTCAACGCCGGAAACTGCGATGTCGACAGCTACGCGATCGATGCAGGTCGTATCCGGTGGCTAGACTCGACTCGTGGAGGATTACACCAACAAGTACAAGGGTGAGCAGGTCGAGGTCGCGCTGTTCGGCGGCGAGTACCAGGACGGCGTGCTGACCGCGTACTGCTACGTCGACGACGTCGCGCACATCGAGCTGAACGGCCACATCCTGATCCCGCTGCAGAACATCGCTTCCCTCCACTGTTCGAGCCGGTGCGACGCGCCCGAGCCCGACTGGCCACCTCAGGGATTGGCCGAAGACGAGCCGGACGAGCGCGACGAAGACGCCTGACCCGTGAGCAATCGCGTCGCGGCCGCGCGCAACCTGCTCAAGGTCTGGCTCGTGTTCGCCGTGCCTGCCGCTGCGCTCGGCTTCGTCGGTTGGCGGCTCGGCGACTATCGCCTGGCGCTGCTCTTCGCGGGGTCGTTCTTCCTGCTCGGCGCCGTCCTGTACTGGTACGCGGAACGGATCGGGATGGGGATGGTGGGCGCTCGGGAGCTCCTGCTCGCGGAGGCGCCGGCGCTCCATGCGACGGTGACGACGCTGGCGGTGCGGGCGGGCGTGATCGCTCCGCGCCTCTATGTGATTCCGGATGGGTACCCGCGAGCGCTCTCAGCAGGGCGCGGCGCCCGCGGCGGTTCCGCCCTCGCTCTCTCGTCGGGGCTCCTGGGCGTTGCGACGCCGGCGGAGCTCGAGGGGATCGTCGCGCATGAGCTCGCACATCTCCGCAACCGCGACGTGCTCACGCAGACCATCGCGGCCGTGATCGCTGCAGCGATCGTCGAGTCTTCGCGGATCGGCGGATACTTCCAGCGTGCGTTGCTGTTCGTGCTGGGCCCGCTGGCGGCCTCATTCGTCCATCTGCTGCTTTCGCCGAGACGAGAATATGCGGCCGATCTCTACGCGGCAACCCTTTGCGAGTCGCCTCACGGTCTCGCCGCGGGCCTCTTGCGGCTCGAGGGGGCGATGGGCCTCGTCGAGTTCCAGGCCAGCCCGGCGACCGAGCCGCTCTACACGGTGAATCCGTTCGCCACCGAGGATCTCGCGGCGCTCTTCGTGACCCACCCGCCGATCGGCGCGCGCGTACAACGTCTGCGAGACCTCGATCCGGAGTGGCGCGAGAAGCTGCGAGCGGCTTGACGGAGCCCGGTGTCGATGCGCTGATTGCAGAGGCGCTCGAGGCGGAGGAGGACGACCGATGGTCGTACGTCGCCAGGCTTCAGCAACGAGGCGACGAGGCGACGTTCCTCGCCGCCAGTCCGCTTTGCGGATCGGTGAAGGCCGCCAAAAGGACGCTTGGCGCTGACGTCCTCGGGCAGCTCGGCTACGAGCTCCCGCCGGAGCGGCGGCCGTTCCGGGAGCCTGCGGTGGCTCTCCTGGTCGAGATGGTCGCTGTCGAGTCCGAAGACGACGTCGTCCAGTCGATCGTCGCGGCGCTCGGGCATCTGGCGCACCCGTCCGGTGCCGATGCGGTCATCCAGCAGCTCCGCGGTCGGCCCAGCATCGGCGTCCGAGTGAGGGTCGCGACGAACCTCGGAGGCGTCGGCTCCGAGGCTGCGACTGCCGCGCTCATCGACCTGGCGAGTGATCCCGACGAGACCGTGCGCGACTGGGCGTCGTTCAAGCTCGCGCAGGACGGGGACGATACGCCCGCAATCCGAGCCGCGCTTCAGGCACGGATGAACGACAACGACCGCGTCGTACGGGCCGAGGCGCTTCGGGGCCTCGCAGCGCTCGGCGACGCTGCGGCCGTCGGACCCTTGCTCGCGGAGCTCGAGCACGATGGCGAGTACCCGGACCGCGACGACGGTCGTTATACGGCCGGGGTGCTGCTCGAAGCCGCGTCCTCGTTGTTCCGCGGCGGCGTCGCGAGGAAGGAGATTGCGAGCCGCGTGCGTTCGCTGGAAGCGGCCTGGCGTGCCGCCCATCCCGGTATCGCCCTGCCCTTCGACCTCGGTACGGCGATCGAGACCATCGAAGCGCCGTAGCCGGCCTGGACCAGAGAAAAGGGCCGGACTCGCGTCCGGCCCCAAAGGAAAATGGGCGGCGTCCTACTCTCCCGGGGGATTGCTCCCCGAGTACCATCGGCGCTAGCAGGCTTAACTTCTCTGTTCGGAATGGGAAGAGGTGTTTCCCCGCCGCTATGACCGCCCAATTTGTGAGTGCAGAGCGGCCATGTGCCGGCGCTCACCCTCAAAACTCCACAGCAGCAGTTTGCGAGTTCTAAATCAAGACCTCGAGCAATTAGTACGGGTCCGCTGAACACATTGCTGTGCTTGCACGTCCCGCCTATCGACGTGGTGGTCTTCCACGGCTCTTACTCTCTCTAGGAGATGGGAGGCCTCATCTCGAGGTGGGCTTCCCGCTTAGATGCTTTCAGCGGTTATCCCGTCCAGACGTGGCTAATCAGCAGTGCCGTTGGCACGACAACTGATACACCAGAGGTCCGTTCGTCTCGGTCCTCTCGTACTAGAGACGACTCCTCTCAAGCCTCCAACGCCCATGGTGGATAGGGACCGAACTGTCTCGCGACGTTCTGAACCCAGCTCGCGTACCGCTTTAATGGGCGAACAGCCCAACCCTTGGGACCTACTCCAGCCCCAGGATGCGACGAGCCGACATCGAGGTGCCAAACACTTCCGTCGATGTGGACTCTTGGGAAGTATAAGCCTGTTATCCCCGGAGTACCTTTTATCCGTTGAGCGACGGCACGTCCACTAGTTACCGCCGGATCACTAAGGCCGACTTTCGTCCCTGCTCGACATGTCTGTCTCGCAGTCAAGCTCCCTTATGCCTTTGCGCTCTGCGCACGATTTCCAACCGTGCTGAGGGAACCTTTGCGCGCCTCCGTTACATTTTAGGAGGCGACCGCCCCAGTCAAACTACCCACCAGATACTGTTCCCGCCCCGGATCACGGCAGCGGGTTAGAAGCCCAGAACACGAAGGGTGGTATCCCAAGG
>DATBAH010000016.1:0-18386 GCA_036271615.1 Gaiellaceae bacterium | reverse complement strand
ATCGCGGGCCAGCCCTGCTCCTGCGCGGGCGTCGGGGCGGCGAAGTTCCGCTCGAACCAGGCGCGCGTCTCGGGCCTGAAAACGTCGAGCGAATCCATGCGTCGAGACTAGCTAGGCTCGCTCAGGTGACGTACTCGATCGTCGGGCGGGACGAGACGAGCGGCGAGCTCGGCGTCGCGGTGCAGTCGCGGGCGTTCGGCGTGGGCTCCTGCGCCTGGGCTCGTCCCGGTATCGGCGCGATCGCGACCCAGTCGTTCACGGAGCGGGGCTACGGCCCGCGCGGTCTCGACCTGCTCGCGACCGGCTCGTCCCCGGCGAACGCGCTCGCCGCGCTCGTCGAGGCCGACGAGCAGCGGGACTTCCGCCAGGTCGCCTTCCTCGCCGCCGACGGCCGCACGGCCGCACACACCGGGGCCGCCTGCGTCAGCGACTGCGGCCACGTCGCCCGCGACGGCGTCTCGGCGCAGGGAAACATGCTCGCCTCACCTGCCGTCTGGCACGCGGCTGCGGACACGTTCGACACCGCGGAGGGGACGCTCGCCGAGCGGCTGCTCGCCGCGCTCGATGCCGCCGAGGAGGCCGGCGGCGATTTCCGCGGCCGCGAAAGCGCGACGCTCGTCGTGGTCTCCGGCGACCGGCGAGAGGAGCCGTGGGATCACGTCTTCGACCTCCGCGTCGACAATCACGCGGACCCGCTGCGCGAGCTTCGTCGCCTGCACGGGATCGCCGCCGCATACCGCAGGCGACGCGACTTCGGCGAACAAACCGACCTCGACGAAGAGGTCGAGCTCGCCCGCGAGGCCGGGCTTCCCGAGGATCAGGTCGCGGTCACGGCGGCGATCGCGGCGGGGGCGCACCGCGACCTCGACGCTGCCGTGGCATGGCTGCGTCCCGTCGCCCGGTCCGACCCTCGGTGGCGCGAGGCGTTCGAGCGCTCGGTCCGGCTCGGTCACATGCCGCAGGCGTTGCTCGACCGCCTCGACTGAGAGGTCTACGGTACGAGCCATGGTGACGTGTCCTGCCTGCGGCCAGGAGAACCCCGAGGGATTCCGACTGTGCGGGATGTGCGGCGCCTCGCTCGCCACGGCCGCCGCACCCGCACGCGAGGAGCGGAAGGTCGTGACGATTCTCTTCACCGACCTCGTCGGCTCGACCGCGCGCGCCGAGGGACTCGACCCCGAAGACGTCCGTGCGACGCTTTCGGCGTACTACGCCCAGCTCCGTGCCGAGCTCGAGCGGTACGGCGGCACGGTGGAGAAGTTCATCGGCGACGCGGTGATGGCCGTCTTCGGCGCGCCGGTCTCGCACGAGGACGACGCGGAGCGCGCGGTGCGAGCAGCACTCGCGATCCGCGACTCGATCGGCGACGAGCTGCAGATCCGCACCGCCGTCAACACCGGCGAGGCGCTCGTCGCGCTCGGGGCGCTGCCCGGCGAGGGCGACGCGATGGTGGCCGGGGACGTGGTCAACACGGCCGCGCGGCTGCAGAGCTCCGCACCGGTCAACGGGATCCTCGTCGGCGAGGGTACGTACCGCGCGACCCGAGACGCGATCGCCTACCGCGAGGCCCCGCCCGTCGAGGCGAAGGGAAAGGCGGAGCCGGTCAGGGTGTGGGAGGCCGTCACTGCCCGATCGCGCTTCGGCAGCGACGTCGAGCAGAAGCTGCGGACGCCGCTCGTCGGCCGCCAGCGCGAGCGCAGCTTCCTCGCCGACGCGCTCGCGCGGGCGCGTTCGGAGCAGTCGGCGCAGCTCGTCACGCTCGTCGGCGTCCCGGGCATCGGCAAGAGCCGGCTCGTCGCCGAGCTGTTCCAGATCCTCGAGGCCGACCCCGACCTCATCAGCTGGCGGCAGGGCCGCTCCCTCCCCTACGGCGAGCGCGTGAGCTTCTGGGCGCTCGGCGAGATCGTCAAGGCCCACGCCGGGATACTCGAATCGGACGACGCGGCCACGGCAGAGGAGAAGCTCGTCGCGATGGTCGCGACACTCGGCGAGGACGGGCGGGAGCGCGATTGGCTCGTGCGCCATTCGCGCCCGCTCGTCGGGCTCGAGGGGGCCGAGCGAGCCGAGCGGGACGAGGCGTTCGCTGCCTGGCGGCGACTGCTCGAGGCGGCAGCCGCACAGCGGCCGCTCGTGCTCGTATTCGAGGACCTCCACTGGGCCGACGACGGGTTACTCGACTTCGTCGACCAGCTCGCAGACTGGGCGACGACGGTTCCGCTCCTCATAGTCGGGACGGCGCGCCCCGAGCTTCTCGACCGGCGGCCCGGCTGGGGCGGCGGAAAGCGCAACGCATTCACGCTCTCGATCGGCGCGTTGACCAACGAGGAGACGGCCGTGCTCCTGCAGCGGCTACTCGATCGCGCAGTGCTCGACGCCGATGCGCAGCAGGCTGTCCTGCAACGCGCTGAGGGGAACCCGCTCTACGCGGAAGAGTACGCCCGGATGCTGGCGGAACGCGGCGGCAGAGACATGCCGCTTCCGGAGACCGTCCAGGGCCTGATCGCAGCGCGCATCGACGGGCTAGCGGCGGCGGAGAAGGTGCTCCTGCAGGACGCCTCCGTCATCGGGAAGGTCTTCTGGCCCGGAGCCGTGCCCGGCGCGGACGACCATTCCCTGCAAGGGCTCGAGCGGAAGGAGTTCGTCCGCCGCGACCGCCGCTCCTCGATCGCGCGCGAGACGCAGTACGCCTTTCTTCACGCCCTCGTCCGGGACGTCGCCTACGGCCAGATCCCGCGCGCGGAGCGCGTCGAGAAGCATCGCCACGCGGCAGAGTGGCTCGCGTCGCTGGCCGGCGATCGGGCCGAGGACCACGCAGAGATGCTCGCCCATCACTACCGCGAAGCGCTCGCGCTCGCCGAGGCCGCTGGAATGGACACCGCGACGCTCCGCGAGCCGGCGCGACGCGCGTTTGCGGAGGCCGCGCAGCGCGCCCTCTCGCTCAACGCCGGCGCGGCAGCGTACGAGCAGGCGCGCGAAGCGCTCGCGCTGACGGATCCCGGAGACGAAGAGCGGCCGGCCCTGCTGCTCCTCACGGCCTACGGCGGCAGAGACATCTGGATCGACCTCGTCCCGCTGCTCGAGGAGGCTGCCGAAGGGTTTCTCGCGCTCGGCGATTCGGCTCGCGCGGCTGAGGCCTACCACCTCCTCTCATTCGACCGCTTCCACCGCGGCGACCTCGGCCGGGCAAAAGCGGCAAGTCAGCTGGCGATCGAGCTTGCGCGGTCGGCGCCCCTCTCGCGGGCGACGGCACGGGCGATCGCCGGGCACGCCCGCCACGTCGTGTTGGTGGACGGCGATCTGACGGAGGGAATCAAGCTCGCGCGTGAGGCACTCGCCTTCGCGGACGAGTCCGGAGACGACCGTCTGGCGATGCACGCGCTGAACACGCTCGGAATGGCCCGGGTGTATGGGGGCGACGCTGGGGGCGTCGAGGATCTCGAGCGCTCGATCGAGCGCGGTGAGGGCTCGGCCGTCGTCTTCGAGCTCAGCACCTCGCTGAACAATCTCGGCAACATCCTCTGGACGCTCGGTCGCCTGGACGAAGGCGACGCACGGCTCGCAGAGTCGCGAGCGCTGGGCGAGCGGTTCGGCCTCACTGCCGGCCTCGCGTGGAACGACGGCGAGCGTGTCTACGAGCGTGACAACCGGGGCGATCTCGACGGCGTGATCGCCGCTGCTGATCACTTCCTCGCACTCCCGTACGCGGACGAGAGCTATCAAACGCGACCCGTGCTTGTCAGTCGCGCCCGCGCCTTTCTCGCTCGGGGGCAGGTCGAGGAGGCCGTCGCCGACGCCGAGCGCGCTCTCGCAGGCTCGTTGGAGGCGGGCTCGGATGCTCAGACGGCGTCGTGGGTACTCGCTGTTGCCTCTCGGTGCCTTCGCGCCGCCGGCCGAGCGGGTGAGGCAGACGCGCTCCTCCGCCAGGCGCTGGCGGCAGCCGCCGACGAAAAGCTCTACGACATCCCGCTCGAGCTCGTCGAGCTAGGGCGCGGCGGGGAGTACCTCACGCTGATGGAGGGAGCCGTCGGCCACGTCTGGCTCGAAGCCGGCCGTGCCGCGGGAGCGGGCGATCTCATCGACGCATCCGCGATCTACGGCCAGATCGGAGCGGGCTTCGCGGAGGCCTGGGCGGCTCTACTCGGCGCCGAGCGCGGCGACACCTCGCGGCTCGACGCTGCGCTCGCGTACTTCGAGGAGCAGCGGGCGACGCCGTACGTGCAGCGCTGCCGCGCTCTGCTGCAGGCGTCTGCGTAGGATCAGGCTGTGCCCGACGCGCTCTGGTTCACCGACGACGAGGCGGCCAACCGCCTGAACGCGGAGGATCCGTTCGCCCTGCTCGTCGGCTTCGCGCTCGACCAGCAGGTCACCGTGCAGCAGGCGTTCCTCGGACCGCTCCGGCTCAAGGAGCGGCTCGGCACGCTCGAGCCTCGCGCGGTCGCGAAGGCCGACCTCGAGCCGCTCTTCCGGGAGAAGCCCGCCATCCACCGCTTCCCCGGCTCGATGGCCGAGCGCGTCCGCGAGCTCGCGGCGACCGTCGAAGAGGACTACGGCGGCGACGCCTCCCGCCTCTGGGCGGAGGCCGCCGACGGCGCCGAGTTGCGCCGCCGCATCTCCGCGCTGCCCGGCTTCGGCGAGATGAAGGTCAAGGCGCTCGGCTCGGTGCTGGCGAAGCGCTTCGGCGTGCCGGTCGCGCAGGAGCTCGTCCCGGGCCATCCCACGCTCGGTGACGTCGACTCGGCGCAGGCGCTCACCGACTACCAGGCCGCGAAGAAGGCCTACAAGGCCGCCCAGCGCGACCAGGCGGCCCGTGCCGTGCGCTGATGGCGACGGTAGGCCGAGTGGCCGGCGTCGAAGTCCGCACGCTGATCGACGGCGGTCAGCCGGCCGACGAGACCGCGCACGCGCTCGCCGAGTTCTTCGCCCCGGCGAAGGAGTCGCTCGAGATCGCCCTCTACGACCTCCACCTGCCGCCGGATCTCGTCGAGATCGTCGGTGACGCGCTCCGTGCGGCGGAGAAGCGCGGCGTCGCGATCCGGCTCGCGTACAACCTCGACCACGCGAAGGAGATTCCCGTTCCGCGACCAGGCGGCACGAATCCCGAGGTGATGGAAGGGCTCCCCTTCCCCACCGAGTCGATCCCGGGCGTGCCCGACCTCATGCACCACAAGTACATCGTCCGCGACGCCGCCACGGTCTGGACGGGGTCGACGAACTGGACCGAGGACTCGTGGACGCGCGAGGAGAACGTCATCCTCACGGTCGACTCCCCGGGGATCGCGGCCCGCTACCGCGAGGACTTCGAGCAACTCTGGACGACACGCGACGTCGCGCGCAGCGGCCGCGTCGACCCGGCGCCGGTCGACGGGATGCGCGCGTGGTTCTGCCCGGGCCGCGGCGAGCGGCTCGCCCACCGGATCGCGAAGGCGATCGGAGCCGCTCGGCGGCGCGTACGGATCGCGTCGCCGGTCATCAGCTCGGCTCCGATCCTCGCGACGCTCGCGCAGGTTGCGTCCGACGGAAAGGTCGACCTCGCCGGCGTCGTCGACGCCACCCAGGTGGGCGAAGTCTTCGAGCAGTGGCGCGAGAACGGGAATGCGAACTGGAAGGGGCCGCTGCTGCAGACGGCGCTCTCGCGCGCGCCGTTCTCGGGCAAGGTCACAACCCCGTACGCGCCCGGCTCGGTGCACGACTACATGCACGCGAAGGTGACGGTCGCCGACGACACCGTCTTCGTCGGCAGCTTCAACCTCTCGCATTCGGGAGAGCTGAACGCCGAGAACGTGCTCGAGCGCGAGGATCCGCAGCTCGCCGACCGTCTCGCGGCGTTCGTCGACGAGGTGCGCCATCGCTACCCGGCCGTACCCCTTCCGGGTGACTCCGGCTGATACGAAGCACATACCTCCGCGCTACCTGAATTCATAGGGCGCTCACCGATCCTCTGGATACCGGGCAATCGAGCCCGGCCGGTACCCACCAGACCAGAGGAGCTCTCACATGCGCAACATCCACAAAGCAACGCGCAGGACGAAGATGATCCTTGCGGCGGTCGCTGCGATCGTCGTCTTCGCCGGCACCTACGGCTTCGCCGCCTCGCTCGGCATGACGACCTCCGGCCTCGGCGCCGGCTCGAGCGTCGTCGCAGCCTGCGGCACGGGCATCCAGGCCGCGTACACGTCGGCGTATGCCTCCTCGATCCCCGGCTACTCCGTCAGCCAGGTGAACCTCTCCAGCATCCCCGCGACCTGCCTGAGCAAGTCGTACAGGATCCAGCTGACCGGCGCCGCCGGCGCTGCGGTCGGCTCCGAGATGACGGGCACGCTGCCCGCCTCCGGGACGACGACGTCGATCTCCACCTCGGGGACTCCCGACGCGAGCCTCGTCACCGGCATCTCGGTCGTCGTCTCGTAGTTCTCGATCTGGCGTACCGGCGGACCGGCGGGGCGCTCACGGGCGCCCCGCCTCCGATTCCAGGGAGGCAGCAGTGAAGAAGTTGACCCGCATACTCGGCATCGCGACGGCGATCACCCTGTTCACGGTCGGCGTCGCCTCAGCCGCGACCCTGGGACTCGGCTCGGGAAAGCTCGCCGCCGGGAGCGCTGCGGTGAGCGGCTGCACCTCGTCCGCCCTCACCGCCACGCGCAACGTCAACAACAGCAACAACGTCACCCAGGTCAACGTTCTCGCCGTCCCGCAGGCCTGCGCGGGCGAGACGCTCGCGCTGACGCTGGAGAACAGCTCGCACGCGAGCCTGGGCTCCACATCCACCACGGTCGGCACGTGCACCGGCGGCTGCACCGTCTCCCTCACGGGCTTCGGCACCGTCGCGGCCGCGAGTCTCACCGCCTACGCCATCTCTCTCACGCAATAGACGACGAATGCGCCGCTTCCGCCTCACGCCCCTCCGCCTCGCCGCCGCCATCGTGCTCGGGTCGCTCTCCTTCGCCGGCGTCGGCTATGCGGCCAGCCTCGGGCTCGGCACCAAGAAGATCTTCGCCTGGAGCCAGACCCTGACCAAGGGATCGTGCAACCAGACCTCCACGACCGCCGACGACACGTTCGTCCAGCAGGCGAACCCGACGAGCACCACCGGCTCGAGCGCGACGACGCTCACGATCACCGGCGGAGCGATGAACCAGAACATCGCCTTCATTCGCTTCAACCTGAGCGGTTGCAGCCTGCCGACGACGGCAGGCGCGGACGGCTCGACGCTGGCGCTCTTCGTCACCACGAGCTCGATGCACACGATCTCTCTCTTCCCCGTCACCTCGAGCTGGAGCTCGTCGACGCTGAACTGGAACGGCGTCAGCGGCCTCACGATCGGCTCCACTGCGACGACGACCTTCACCGGTTCCGCCGGATCGCACACGGTGACCGTGACTTCCGACGTCGACGCAGCGATCAAGGCCGGCACGCTCTGGGGCTGGGAGCTCAAGGACGCCGCGGGCGGGCCTGCGGCGACGACAGCGATCGCCTCGGCCGAAAACGGCACGACGGCCAACCGTCCCTCGCTGACCCTCAGTTATGAGAAGTAGCGTCCACATCGCCCTGCCGCCGATCGCGCGGCCACGCCTCGTGCTCGAGCGGCTGCGCCTTCCCCTCGCGATCGCGAAGCTCGCCGCACTCGGCGCCGTGACCGCGGCCTGCCTGTGGTTCGGCCTGCCGCAGGGCGTCGGTGGGCGCGCCGACTGGGTGATGGTGAGCGGCACGAGCATGCTGCCCCGCTTCCACACGGGCGACCTCGTTCTCGTCGAGCGCCGGTCGAGCTACCACGTCGGCGAGGTCGTCGCGTACCGAATCCCGAAGAACGAGATCGGCGGAGGCCACGTCGTCATCCACCGGATCATCGGCGGCAACGGCGCGACCGGGTGGCGGATGAAGGGCGACAATCGCACCGCGCCGGACCTCTGGCATCCGACGAGCCACGACGTGATCGGCGCGAAGCAGCTGCGGATCCCGGACGCCTGGTTCGTGCTGCGCGTCTTCCACATGCCGATCCTGCTCGCGCTCTTCGCCGCGTTTGGCGCGTTCTTCTGGACCGCGTTCTCCGACGAGGCCGCGCCGGAGGAGAAGGACTGAGATGAGCGCGGCCGCCGACGTCTACCTCTTCGAGCGCCGAACGCTCGTCACGCGCTTGCGCACTCTGACCGGCCGTCTCAGACGGAACCGGCCGGCGGTCATCGCGTTCGCGTGCGTCGGACTGCTGAGCACGTTCGGGGCAATGCTCGCTACCGGCGGCCCGGAGCAGATCGGGTCGATCTGGTTCGTTCCGTGGGTCGCGATCCTGGCGGCCGAGCTCGGCCCCGTCGGCGGCGTCCTGTCCGGCGGCGCGGCGGGTGTGCTCTACCTCGCTGCGGCAGAAATGACCTTCGACCCCGACGACTCGTTCGCCTTCCTCATGCGGCTCGTGGCGCTCGTCGGTGTCGGCCTGGCAGCCGGATTCTCGTCGCGCCGCATCTCGTCGGACGCACTCGAGCTGCAGTCGACGAGCGCGCTCCAGCGAACGCTCCTCGACTCGACCGTCGACGGCATCTGCCTCACCGACGCGGCCGGCAAGATCGTGCTCGCCAACTCGCCGCTGCAGCGCTACTCCCTCGAGCTCGGCCTGCCGCTGGACGGCACCGTCGCGGAGCGCCTGCTCGCGCTCGCCGACCGGACGACAGAGCCGGCGCGCTACCGCAAGCGGATGCTGGAGCTGGCGACCGACCACGCCGCGAGCGAGGACGAGTTCGAGCTCGCCGAGAGCGGGCGCGTGTTCCGCGGTTACACCGCTCCGGTCGCCCGGGAGGACGGAACCGTGGTCGGGCGGATCTGGACGCTTCGCGAGGTGACGGCCGACCGTCGCCTCGAACGGCTGCGAGACGCGTTCGTCGGCGCGGTCTCGCACGAGCTCCGCACGCCGCTCACCTCGATCTCGGGCTTCCTCGAGCTCCTCTCCGACGAGGAGCACGAACTTGGCCCCGCCGGGCGCAGATACGTCGACGTCATCCGCCGCGGCAACAACCGCCTCCGCCGCATCGTCGAGGACCTGCTCCTCGTGGCGGAGATCGAGGCGGAGCGGCTCGAGCTTCGGCCCGGACCGACCGACCTCGCCGAGCTCGCCGCTGCGACGGTCGAGGCCGCCCTGCCCGCTGCTGCGGCGAGTGGGATCGATCTCAGCCTCGACGTCAAGGGCAGACTCCCGCTCGAAGCCGACGCTGCGCGCCTGCGGCAGGTGCTCGACAACCTCGTCTCGAACGCGCTCAAGTTCACGCCGAGCGGCGGCTCGGTGACGCTCTCCGCCTCGAACCTCGACGGCCCCCTGCGGGTCGAGGTCACCGACACGGGCATCGGCGTGCCGCAGGACGAGCTCGGCCAGCTGTTCTCGCGCTTCTACCGCGCCTCGAGCGCGAAGCGCCGCGCCATCCCCGGCACGGGCCTGGGGCTCGTCATCGCGCGCGCGATCGTCGAGGCCCACGGCGGCACGATCTCGCTCGAGCCCCGCGAGAGCGAGGGGACGCGCGTCATCGTCACCCTTCCCGGCGAAGAGCTTCGCTCTTCGCCGGGGGACTAAGGAACTCCGCGCTCCCGAGATTGCGATCTCGGGAGCGCTCCGTGCTGAGAGCACATGGAGCTGAGGGGGTTCAAGCCGTAGTTCCGTCGCGGAGCAGACGGGCCTGCGGCGCGTCCGCTCGCTGGTCCGCGGCGGCGTAACGCACCGTTACGCCGCCGCCTTGCGTCAATCAGATTCGAAGCGTTCGAACCAAAGACGCACGAAGAGCCGGAGGCCGGACCGCGCTCGCGCCGGCCTCCGCCGCGCGCGAGCGCACGACAGCAGCCTCCACCAAGAGCATCAAAGCAAGACAGCACGGAGCCGCCGGGAGACCGCGCTCTCCCGGCGGCGGAGTTCCGTATCCCAGCGAGCGAAGCGTCAGCTTCGCGAGTTACCCGGGAGGGACGTACCGGTAGCCGAAGCCGCGCACCGTCTCGATCGGCTCGAAGCCGTCCGCTTGCTGGCCGAGCTTCTTGCGCAGGTACGAGACGTAGAGCTTCACCTGGTCCCGCGAGACGCCGCCCGCATGTCCCCACACGTGCTCGACGAGCTGGTCCGCCGAGAGCACGTGCCCCGCATGCTCGACGAAGGTGGCGAGCAGGCGGAACTCGAGCGGAGTGAGCCGGACGGGCAGGCCGCGACACATGACGTGCCGCTGGCCGTAGTCGATCGAGAGCGCTCCGTCCTCGTAGTGCTCGAGATGGGTCGGCTCGGGAGTCCGCCGCAGCAGCGCCTCGATCCGGGCGAGCAGCTCCTGGCGACCGAACGGCTTGACGACGTAATCGTCGGCGCCGGCGCGGAAGCCCCGCACCTTGTCGATCTCGCCGCCGCGCGCTGTGAGCAGGATCACCGGCACGTCGCTGAGGTCGCGGAGCCGCTCGAGCGTCTCGAACCCGTCGAGCTCAGGCATCGACAGGTCGAGGACGACGAGGTCTGCCCGGCTGTCGTGGAACGTGCGAAGCGCGTCGCGTCCGTCCCTCGCGGTCGCGACGTCGTACCCTGCGCCACGCAGCAGCTCCTCGAGCAGAAGACGGATGTCGTCATCGTCGTCGACGACGAGCACCCGCCGCACAGGTGCCGTCACCACCGCGCTCAGTATGAGGAAGGCTCCGGCCGATAGGAAGGCGATGAGGCGCAGCGCGCTCGCAGCAGCCCTCGGGGCGATAGCGCTCCTCACCGGCGCGTCGGCGCACGCGTTGCGGTTGCCGGCCGCGCGGCACTGCCCGGTCTTCCCGGCGAACAACCCGTGGAACGAGCCTGTGGACAAGCTCCCTGTATCGGCAGATTCCGCACGTCTGATCAGTTCGATCGGCCTCGACGCGCCTGTTCATGCGGATTTCGGCTCGGGAAGGTGGGACGGCGGGCCGATCGGGATCCCCTTCGACGTCGTCTCGAAGAAGACGCCGCGCCACCGCGTCTCGTTCGAATACGCCGACGAGTCCGACCGCGCCGCCTACCCGATCCCCAAGCACGTCCACATCGAGGGCGGCCCGCACGCGAGCGGCGACCGGCACGCGATCCTCGTCGACAAGAGCACCTGCCGGCTGTACGAGCTGTACGACCTGCGCCCTGCGAGCCACGGCTGGACGGCCGGCTCGGGCGCCGTCTGGAACCTGCGCTCGAACCATCTCCGGCCCGCGGGCTGGACGTCTGCGGATGCGGCGGGCCTTCCGATCTTCCCCGGCCTCGCCCGGTGGGACGAGGTGGCCCGCGGCCAGATCGACCACGCGCTGCGCTTCACCGCACCCCAGACGCGCCGCGCCTACGTCTATCCCGCGCGGCACTACGCGTCCGGCTCGAGCGACCCGTCGCTACCGCCGATGGGGCTGCGCGTGAGGCTGAAGGCGAGCGTGAACATCGCCTCGTTCCCGAAGCAGGCGCGCATCGTGCTCCGCGCGTTACAGCGCTACGGGATGATGCTCGCCGACAACGGCTCGCCCTGGTACGTCTCGGGTGCACCGAACAAGCACTGGTCGAACGACCAGCTCCACTCGCTCGGCCGCCTCTCGGGCGCCGACTTCGAGGTCGTCGACACGAGCTCGCTGCCCAGGCCGGGGAGGTAGCTAGACAACCGCGCGGAGGAGCGGGATCGCCTCGGGATCGATCCAGTGCCCGGTCGGCCATTCGCGGTACACGACGTCCGCGCCGGCCTCCTCCAGCGTCTCGCGTGCCGCCCGTCCCCACTGGACGGGGATCGTGTCGTCGAGGGTTCCGTGCACGATCGCGATGCGGGGAAACGGCGACGTGAGGTCGAGCTCGTAGCCCTCGACGCTCGGGATGAAGCCGCTCATCGCGAGCAGCGCGTCGGGCCGCGGCCGGCCCCGGAACAGCGCCAGGGCGTAGGCCATCGCGCACCCCTGCGAGAAGCCGCCGAGCACGAGCCGCTCGTACGGCAGCCCGTCGAGGAACTCAGCCAGCGCCGCGTAGCTCGCCGCGAAGGTCTCGCGCTCGGGTGTGCCGAGCCCGCCGAGGACGTACCAGTGCGCGCCTCCGGGCGGCAGCGACAGCGGCCCGCGCGGTGTGTAGCCGTGCAGCCTCCGCTCGGGATCGAGCTCGTCCAGGAGCGGAAAGAGGTCGTTCTCGTCGGCGCCGCGTCCGTGCAGGAGCACGAGCGCACCCTCCGCCTCACCGGCGGCCGGGCGCTCCCGCGTCTGCAGGCTCAAGCTCTCGACCAGTCCGCACGCGGGTCCGGCAGCGGTGTGAGCAGCGGCTCGACGCGCTCGCGCAGGTGCTCGAAGTTCGGGGGGAGGATGAGCTTCTCGCCGAGGTGCGCGGGATCCTCGTCCGCGGCGAACCCCGGGCCGAGCGTCGCGATTTCGTAGAGGACGCCGGCGGGCTCGCGGAAGTAGATCGAGCGGAACCAGAAGCGGTCGATGATCTGCGTCGGATGGCCGCCGGCTTCCTGGACGAGGTCGTGCCAGGCCTGGTGGTCCTCCATCGTCGAGGCCCACGCGACGTGGTGGACGGTACCCGCGCCGCCGATTCCGGCGACGGATGGCGCCTCGCCGTACTCGATCCAGCCGCCGCGCGTCTCGGCGCGCGTATCCCAACGGCCCTCCTCGAGCTCGAACCCGAGCGTCGTGAGGAACTCTGCGTCCGGCCGACCGTACGCGCGGACGCCCTCGAAGCCCTGTAGCGCGACCTCCGCGGGGATCTCGGGATGGCGCGCGACGAGCGGCTCGTCCCCGACGTGCGAGACGACCAGCTCGTGCTGCAGCCCCTCGGGATTCGCGAAGCGAAGCGAGTCGCCGTCGGCCTCGACCTCGTGCCCCTCGGCGCTGAGCCTGCTCGCCCAGAACTCCAGCGCCTCCGCGGAGCCGACCCGCCACACGACCGTGTGCACCATCCCGTCGCCGGCCTGGCCGGGGCCTGCGTTCGGATACTCGAAGAACGTGATGTCGGAGCCCGCATGCCCCTCCTCGTCGGCGTAGAAGAGGTGGTACACGGTCGGGTCGTCCTGGTTGACGGTCTTCTTCACGAGCCGCAGGCCGAGGACGCGGGTGTAGAAGTCGACGTTCCCTGGCGCGTCGGCGGTGATGCACGTGACGTGGTGGATGCCGTCGAAACGCATCGCCGTCAACCCTGCGCGTCCGCGAGGAGCTCCTTGGCAGCTTCCAGGTCGGACTCGTGCACGATGACCTCCCGGGCACCCGCAGCGATGAAGTCCTCCAGCGACGAGTCGATCGCCTCGGTGTCCCGGTAGGCGCACTCGATGCCCGCCGACCGGAGCAACCCACAGACGACGTCCGCCTCGGACTGCCCGGACACCACCTTCACGACGACTGTGTCGTCTGCCGCCACGGCGTGAAGGCTACTTGCGCGGTACCGTGGACGTCATGCCGTGGATCGTCAAAGGACTTCTCGTGCTGGCCAAGAGCAGGAAGGCGCGTGAGCTTCTGTTCGTCGGTGGGCTCGCGGCGATCGAGCTCGCCCAGGGCGAGCAGGCTCGGAAGCTGTACGCGCAGGCCAACCGAAACGCACGTAGAGCCGCGCGTGCGATTCGCTCCGCCGTATGAAGAAGCTCCTCGAAGTCCTCGTCTGCTTCCTGCACCCGATCGCGGTGGTCCTGGCGTGGATCAATCTCGCCGGCCGCAGCGACCTGACCGGCTTCCAGAAGCTGGCCTGGGGAGTCTTCGTGCTCATCCCGGTCGTGCCGTTCGTCTACGTCCTCACCGGCGGCGACCTCTGGTGACTTAGAACGGGCCCATCGTCGGGAACCGGCTCTCGCCGTCGAGCAGGTGGCGGAGGAAGAGGGCGACCCCGACGTCGCCCGTGAAGAGCGAGTAGCGGCCCCGGCCGACCGCGGCACGCTCACGCTCGACTTGGGCGATCGCGTGCATCGCGAAGGCGCGCGCCCGATCGAGCCAGAGCTCGTCGCCGGTGCGCCGGTGGAGGACGAGGAACGCGTACGCGTTGCCGGCCGTGCCGTGGCAGAGGTTGGGACCCTTGGCGAGCGGGCCCGCGCGCCACGTCAGCTCGCCGCCTGCGAGGGCGAGCTCGAGGTCGAGCAGGTCGCCGAGGGTCACGACCATCCCGGGAGCGCCGTGGCACCACTGCACGCGGATCTCGTCGGGCCGGGACTCCTCGCGCGGCACCCAGTTGGCGAGCCCGTCCTCGCGCAGGAGGTACGGCGAGAGATCGACAGGAGCGGGCGCTTCCCCCCGGTTGGCGAGCGCGCGGATGTTCCCGGCGTACCCGTGTGCCGGGCCGAGGTAGCGGGCCGGCGGCCCGGCGAAATGCTGCGTCCAGAGGCCGTCGTCGTCGCGAGCAGCGAGCACGCGCTCGGCCACGGAGCGCCAGGCATCGTCCCAGCGCGGCTCGCCCGTCCAGGCGAGCATCGCCTCGGCGACGAGCAACGACCCCGGCGTCCCGGCCATCACCTCGTTCGTCTCGGAGGCGTGGACGGCGACGACCAGCTCGTGGATGCGGTCGGCGAGACCGGCGTCGCCGGTCAGGCGAAACGCAACAAGGGCGACCCCGAGCTCCCCGAACGAGTAGCTCGTCTCGAGGGTTTGCCCCTGCCAGAGAGGCTCGGTACGACGCCGGTCGACGAACGAGAGGGCTTCGTCTCCCCAACCGGTCGAGCCGAGCTCGTGCAGCGCCCAGATCATCCCCGCGCCACCGAGGTAGACGTTCGAGGAGCCGTCTTCCTCCCCGTCGCGGGGATGCCACGGCCAACGGCTCCCGTCGAACGCCGCCTCGGCGTCGGCGACGATCGCGCGGATCGCCTCCTCGGCGCGCGCCTCGTCCCACTCCGCTGCAGCGAGCGGCTCGTGCTCGCTCGGCCGGAAGAGCTCAGCCAACGCCGGCAAGCAGGAACGCGCGTGACTCGCGGAGCATCTCCCGGGCGATCACGAGCCGCTGGATCTCCTGCGTTCCCTCGTAGATCTGCGTGATCTTCGCGTCGCGCATGAAGCGCTCGGCCGGGTACTCCTTGATGTAGCCGTAGCCGCCGAGGATCTGAACCGCATCGGTCGTCACGGCCATAGCGACGTCGCCGCATTTGAGCTTCGCCATCGCCGACGCCTTCGTCAGCTCCGGCCCCTCGACGCCCTCGTCGGCCATGCGCCCGAAGCGGTAGAGGAGGCCGCGCGCCGCCTCGCACTCCGTCTCCATGTCGGCGAGCTTCGCCTGGATCAGCTGGTGCTCGCCGATCGGCTTCCCCATCGTCTCGCGGGTCTTCGCGTACTCGAGCGCGTAGTCGGTTGCGCCTTGCGCGATCCCGAGCGCCTGTGCAGAGACGCCGGGGCGCGAGCGGTCGAGGATCCGCATCGCGATCCGGAAGCCCTCACCCTCCTCCCCGAGCAGGTTCGCGGCGGGGATGCGGCAGCCGTCGAAGGTCAGCTCGCCGGTGGTGGAACCCGAGATGCCCATCTTCGGCTCGAGCCGGGCGACGGCGAAGCCGGGAGAGTCCGACTCGACGAGGAAGGCCGAGATCCCGTCGTGGCCCGCGTCCGGATCCGTTTTCGCGAAGACGGTGTAGAGGTTCGCGACGCCTGCGTTCGTGATGAAGCGCTTCGAGCCGTCGAGGACGTACTCGTCGCCCTCGCGGCGGGCCGTCGTCCGCATCGCCGCCGAGTCGGAGCCCGAGCCGGACTCGGTCAGCGCATACGCGGGAAGCCACTCGCCCGAGGCGAGCTTCGGCAGATAGTGCTCCCTCTGCTCGTCGCTGCCTGCGAGCTTGATCCCGAGCGAGCCGAGCTCCTGCACCGCCAGGATGAGCGCCGAGGTCGCGCAGACCTTCCCCACCTCCTCGATCGCGATCAGCGAGAGGAGCGTGCCGGTACCGAGCCCGCCGTACTCCTCGGCGAAGAAGAGACCGAAGATGTCGTTCTCCCGGAAGAGCCCGACTACGTCCCACGGAAACTCGTGCGAGGCGTCGATCTCGGCGGCCCGCGGCGCGATCCGCTCGCGCGCAAGCTGCCGGACGAGGTCGCGCAGCTCTCGCTGCTCGTCGGTCAGGACGTCCCAGGGCACGCGTGAAACTCTATTCGGGGCCGGTGACAGACGGCCTCGACGTTGTTGCCGTCGGGGTCGAGCACGAAGGCGCTGTAGTAGTTCTCGTGGTACCAGCGGACACCCGGCGCGCCGTTGTCCGCGCCGCCGGCGGCGAGCCCGGCAGCGTGGAACGCGTCGACCGTCGCGCGGTCGTCGCAGGTGAACGCGACATGCAGTCCGGTCGTGTAGGGCTCCCGCTGGTGGAGCCAGAACACCGGCCGCCCCTGATCGCCGAACCCGACGACCGCGTGGTCGGGCCACTCCGCGAGAACTGTCCAGCCGAGCGGGGCCAGGGCCTGCTCGTAGAAGGCGCGGCTGCGTCCGTAGTCGCGGACGTTGGGACCGACATGATCGAACATGCGCCCAATCTATCCGCGAGGGGCGCCGGTCCGAGCCGACGCCCCCCCGGTCCGATCAGCCGCGCGGGACGCCGAACTGCGCGAGGAAGTCCTGCGCGCTCTGCGTGTCCATGCGGAGGTCGACGTTGGTCGACTTGCATACGCTGTCGCCCGAGATGGTGGTCGCCGCGATGGTGTCCGACGTGCCGAGGAAGTTCGGCCCGCCCGAGTCGCCGAAGCACGTGCCGCCCGCACCGACCGAGGCGTTCTGCGTCAGGCGCAGCCAGCTGTTCGTCAGGGCGTTGAAGAACGACGTGGCCTTGCCGCGGAAGCCGTCGAAGGCGAAGGTCGGCTTGCCGCCACCCACCTGCCGGTTGCCGTCGCCGTAGCCGACCGCGGTGAACGCCGACGACTGCGTCAGCGTCTTGTCCGCCTTCATCGAGTCGAGCAGCCCGACGGGAGGTAGGTGCGCCGGGGTGATTCCCTGCGGAGCGGTGTCGAGCAGGATCACCGCGATGTCGTTCCCGTTCTGTGCCGACTTCGGGTTGTACAGCGGATCCTGCACCATGCTGCCGTGGATGTACGGCCCGTCCGCACTGTTCGTGTTGAACGTGACGAACACGTTGGTCGTGTGCAGGTCGTTCAGCAGGAAGTCGGTGCAGTGCGCCGCGGTGAGGAAGACTTTCGGCGCGACGAGCGTGCCGCTGCAGAGCTCCTGGAGCGTGTTGGGCTGCGACGGGTCGTCGAACGCCATCATGGCGCCGACGTTCGGATGCGCGTTCCCGTCGTGCTGGCCGTTGGTGATCGCGAACGCCGAGCCCGTAGCCACGAGCGCGGCCACCGCGACGGTCGCGATGATCAGCTTCTTGGTCAAGGAAGCCCCCTTCTCTTCGTGATTACCTCTCCGGAATGATCCTCGAAAACGGCGTCATCCGCACGCTCGACCCGTCCCTCCCGACCGTGGCCTCGCTCTGGATCGCAGGCGAGCGGATCGCCGGCGGCGTGGGCGTGCACGAGACCTCCCTGCCGAGCCCCGACACGGTCGACCTCGGCGGGCGGTGCGTCCTCCCCGGCTTCACCGACTCGCACGTCCATTTCCCGACCTGGGCGTTGTCGCAACACGACGTCCAGCTGCACGGCTGCGCGTCGGTTGCCGAGGCGCTCGAGCGTGTGCGCACAGCGCCGCGAAACGGAAGCTGGTTGCGGGGGCAGGGCTGGCGCGACGCCGACTGGCCCGACGGGCCGCCGACTCGTCAAGCGCTCGACCAGGTCGTGAGCGACCGCCCCGCGATGCTGATCTCGAAGGACTACCACGCGCTCTGGCTCAACTCGGCCGCGCTCGCCCTTGCGGACGGCGACCTCGAGGTCGACGGCGGCATAGTCGTCCGGGACGAGCACGGCGAGCCGACGGGCGTCCTCTACGAGGAGGCTGCGTGGCGCTTCAAGGGCCGGTTCGTCGAGGTGCCCGCCGAGGAGTACGTCGAGGCGATGCGCGAGGGCGTCAAGGTCGCCGCCGCGCGCGGCGTCACCGCGCTGCACGACAAGGACGGCTGGCTGGGCGCGATCGGGCTCTGGCAGCAGCTCGAGCAGCGTGGCGGTCTATCGCTTCGCGTCTGGCAGTCGACCCCGGCGGAGCGACTGCCGGACCTGCGCGAGATCGGCCTCCGCAGCGGCGCCGGGTCGCCGCTCCTGCGTCTCGGCTACCTGAAGACGTTCATGGACGGCACGCTCGGCTCGCAGACCGCGTGGATGTCGGACGGAACCGGCGTCGTGATCACGACGAGCGAGGAGCTCGAGCAGATCGTGCGCGAGGGCGCCGAGGCGGGCTGGCCGGTCGGCGTGCACGCGATCGGCGACGCGGCGAACAAGGCGGCGCTCGATGCGTTCGAGCGCTCGCGGGAGGAATGGCAGCCGCGCGGCCTGCGCCAGCGGATCGAGCACGCACAGTGCCTAGCGCCGGAGGACGTCGGACGCTTCGCCGAGCTCGGCGTCGCCGTGTCCCTCCAGTTCTCGCATGCGCC
>DATBAH010000015.1:0-5449 GCA_036271615.1 Gaiellaceae bacterium | reverse complement strand
AGATGAACCCCGCCGTCGTACTTCGCAGGCTTGGACATCCGCACGCTGCCCGAGAAGGGGAGCCACGACGCATACGGCACGCCGAGCATCCGCACAGCGAATCTGCCGTTGTTGAAAACGTTAACGCCGAGTCGGAACGGCCTGCCTTTGTGGAAGACGACTGACTCGCCGTTGAGTCCGGGTAGTCGCTTTGCGCCGGCCGGAAATTGAGATGTGTCGCCGAACGCGATCGGCTGGTAGCTGTGGATCCAGGCGACGGCGCCGATCGCGAGTCCGATCAGCGTAAGTGTGAGGACGACCAGGATCAGGTTGCGAGGCCGCCGGGCTAGCAGGAACGCGATCACCCCGCGGCGCCGCTCGAGGCCTGCTGCCGAGCGGAGATCGGCAGCGTAATCCTCTGGCTTTCCCAGCCGAGCGCGCAGATCCGTCCCGGGCGGAAGCTCGTTCAGGTGAGTCTCGAGCTCCGCGACGAGCTCGCGACGCATGCGCCAAGGCAGATCGCGGAGCTCGAACGCAACGCAGCGCACATAGTCCTCGGCCATCACGGCTCCACCAGCTCCCGGAAGGCCGTGTTGATGCGCGACCAGGTCTCGGTCCCGGCTTGCAGCTGCTCGGCGCCGCTCGCGGTCACCGAGTAGTACTTCCGTGCCGGCCCGCTGTCGGAGGCCGCGAGCCGCGACTTCAGATGTCCGGCCTGCTCGAGCCGTCGCAGCGTCCCGTAGACCGATGCGTCGCCGACGCCGTCGAAGCCCGCGCTCTCGAGCGTGGAGAGGATCTCGTACCCGTACGTCTCGCCGCGCGCGATCACCGCCAGCACCGCCAGCTCGAGCACGCCCTTGAGGAGTTGGGCCTGATCCACACTATTCTGCTTTGCAGAGTAGCGTGGATGGCGAGTTATTACAAGTCCCCGGCTCCGTGTCGGGAGGCCATGCACTCGAGCGCCCAGCCGTTCGCGGTGAGGACGATCTGCTCCGCAAGGACGTCCGGCTCGAAGCCGCCGTGCTCCTGAGGTATCTCGATGACGACCTGGTGGATCGAGGCTTCGACGGCGTCGCCGAACTCGTGTCGCTCCTCAGACACGATCGCGAACGACCGCAGGAAGTCCCTCAGAGCCGCCGCGAGATCGTCGATCTCGGCCGGCGTCGCGTGTCTGCCGGCGAAGACGCCGAAGTTGACGCGCACCTCGATCCCGGGCTCGTCCCACTCGCGTACGACGAGCGAGATGGCGGGTTCGTCGATCAGCGGGCTCATACCGAACCTGTATCCGACCGCTCGAACTCCTAACGCTCCCGCGGCTCCCAGCCGAACTTGAGCACCGTGAAGACGAGGCCCGCGGCTCCCCAGGCACCGAGGACGGCGAGATCCTGCGGTCGCGTCCAGACGCCGTGGCCGTGCAGGTACACGGCGTTGACGAGGTTGATGAAGTACTTGAGCGGTAGCACGTCGCCGATCGCGCGGAGGAACGCCGGGTAGTGGAGCGTCGGCCCGAACGCGCCCGACAGGAACGCCATCGGGAGGAGGATGAAGTTGACGACCGCAGACGAGCCTTCAGCGGAGCGGATTGCGGACGCGGTCGCGGTGCCGAGTGCGGCGAACACCGCGGCGCCGACCACGATCACGACGACGAACGAGGCGTAGTCGGATGGAAACGGCGTCCCGTAGAGCGCTCGCCCTAGGAGGAACAGCGCGGCCGTCTGGAGCGCGAAGATGATCAGCGTCGAGCCGAGCAGCGCGACCACGTAGGTCGCCGGCGGCAGCGGCGTCGAGCGAAGCCGCTTGAGAACGCCGCTCTCCCGTCTCAGCACGAGCTGGATCGCCAGCCCGGCAAAGGCGGTGTTCGCGCACCCGTAGCCGACGAGCCCCGCCAGCAGCGCCTCCGCCGCCGGCACGCCGTAGATCCTCCCCGAGTAGACGGAGCCGAGCAGGACGAAGAGCAGCAGCGGGAAGAGGAAGATGAAGAACGCCGCCTCACGGCTGCGCCAGAAGACGAGCTGCTCCGAGCGCAGCTGGTGGACGAAGAGCCTTCGCGCGGGGCGGCGGACCGCCACGCGGACTGCTTCGGCGCTCACGCCTCGACCTCCGCATCAGCCGCGTCCTCTTCGGCCGTCAGCGCGAGGTAGACCTCCTCGAGCGACGGCCGCCGCACCTGCAGGCCGTCGAGCTCCTCGCCGCGGGCCACGGCGGCGGATGTCAGCTCGGCGAGCACGCGGGTCGGCTCGTCGGTTCGCACGAGAACCTCCTCGCCGTCTTGCCGATAGCGGATCTCCGTCTCCAGGTCGGTCGTCGTCAGCTCGCGGGGCGTCCCGACGCGCACGATCCGCCCCTCCCGCATCACTGCGACACGGTCGGCGAGTTGCTCGGCCTCGTCGAGGTAGTGCGTCGTGAGGAGGACGGTCTTGCCGAGCGAGCGGAGCGAGCGGATCATCTCCCACGCCGCGCGTCGCGCTGCCGGGTCGAAGCCTGTGGTCGGCTCGTCGAGGAAGACGAGGTCGGGGTCGCCGACGAGCGCGACGCCGAGGTCGAGCCGCCGCTTCTGGCCGCCCGAGAGCGACTTGACGCGCGCGTTCGCCTTCTCCTGGAGCCCGACGAGCGCGACCACCTCGTCGACGCCCCGCGGCGCCCGGTAGTAGCCCGCGAAGATGGCGTGGATCTCGCGCACCGTGAGGTTCGGCCACAGCTCGGACTGCTGGAGGACGACGCCGATGCGCTCGCGGAAGTCCCGCGCCGGCCGGTTGGGGTCACTCCCGAGCACGCGCACCTCGCCTGCGTCGCGCTTGCGGTAGCCCTCGAGGATCTCGACGGTCGTGGTCTTGCCGGCGCCGTTCGGTCCGAGGAGCCCGAAGACCTCTCCCTCCTCGATCGAGAAATCGACCCCCCGGACCGCTTCGAGGTTCCCGTAGGCCTTGCGCAGGCCGCTGACCTCGATCGCAGGCATCGGCCGAGAAGGGTAGACCGCCCTCCTTGACATCGCCCGTCCGAGGCGCAACGCTCAGGGCACACGCTGGGAGGAAGATGAGCGTCGAGAGCGCTGAACAGCGGCGAGCGAAGCGGGAGTCGCCGTGGACGCCCGAGGTGGTCACCCTGCTTCGCGATTGGTCAGCCAGAGCGGCGGCGAGCGCCGATGCGCACTACGCCCTTTGCACTCGTCTCTCGCGCTCCAACATCCGCTTTGGCGTTCCTGTCGTCGTTCTTACGACCTTTGTCGGGACGAGTGTCTTCGCCACGCTCCAACACCACGTCAATACGGGACTCAAGATCGTGATCGGATTGGTGAGCGTGCTCGCCGCCGTTCTCGCGAGCCTGCAGACCTTTCTTCGTTTCGGCGAGCGCGCGGAGAAGCACCGCACCGCAGCTGAAGCCTGGGCAGACCTGCGGCGCGACATGGAGGAGATGATCGCGCTTCACCCGACGTACCCGGAATCCCGCGGAGACCCGAAGAAGTACCTCGACGAGGTCCGTCAGAGGTTCGCCCAGATTGCGCAACAGTCGCCGGAGATGGGTGAGGAAGGGTGGTGGCGGCCACAGCGCCGCTACCACACGTCGGACGGCGCGCCCCGTCCGATCTCGAGCCCAAGCGACGCTGCGCAGCTGACGCAGGACGTGGGTCAGCGCGCGAAGGAAGACACAGCGAGTCCGTAGACTCAGCAGCGGTGGGGACCCTCCGCTTCGTCGTCGCTGACGTCTTTACGGATGTGCCGTTCGCGGGGAACCAGCTCGCCGTCTTCACCGACGCGCGCGGGATCCCCGAGGAACAGCTGCAGCCGCTCGCGCGCGAGATCAACTTCTCCGAGACCGTCTTCGTCTACCCGGCCGCCGGCGACGGGCACGCACGGATTCGCATCTTCACTCCGGCGCTCGAGCTGCCGTTCGCCGGGCACCCGGTGCTCGGCACTGCGTTCGTCCTGGCCGGGCCGTTGCAGCTCGACGAGCTCTGGCTGGAGACCGGCGCGGGCGTCATCCCCGTGCGGCTCGAGCGCGACGGCTCGCGGATCGTCTTCGGCCGGATGCGGCAGCCGGCCGTCACCGCGGAGCCGTACGAGCAAGCCGACGAGCTGCTCGCCCTGCTCGGGGTGGAGCAGAGCGGCCTGCCGGTGGAGCTCTACCGGCAGGGGCCGGGCCACGTCTACGTCGAGCTGGCCTCGCCGGACGCGGTTGCGGCGCTGCGTCCGGACTTCGCCGCGCTGCTCGAGCTCAGTCCCTACGGCACTGCCTGCTTCGCCCGTGACGGCGAGAGGTGGAAGGCGCGCGTCTTCGTCCCTGCGCACGGGGTCGGCGAGGATCCAGCGACTGGCTCGGCCGCGGGGCCGCTTGCACTCCACCTCGCCCGGCATGGCCGGATCGGCCTCGGCGACGAGATCGAGATCCGCCAGGGAGAGGAGCTCGGGCGGCCGTCGACGCTATACGCAGTCGCCCGCTCGCCGGAGGAGGCCGAAGTCGGAGGCTCCGCGGTCGTCGTCGCACGGGGCGAATTCCGGCTGTGACCCGCATCGTCGTCGTCGGGCCGAGCGGCAGCGACAAGACACGTCTCGCCGCCCGGCTCGCCGAGCTGTTGCACGCCCCTCACGTCGAGATCGATGCGTTGTGGCACGGCCCGAACTGGGAAAACTGCGGAGCGGAGGAGTTGCGCACCCGCGTTTCGGCCGCGACTGAAGGCGACGACTGGGTTTGCGACGGCACCTATCACACGATCATCGGCGAGATCGTCCTCGAACGCGCGGAGACGGTCGCGTGGCTCGACCTGCCCGTCGCACTCGTCATCGGCCGCCTCGTGCGGCGCAGCTGGGTGCGGAAGCGCGACAAGGTCGTGCTCTGGCACGGGAACCTCGAGGAGACGTGGATCAATCAGATCCGCTGGCTCATCTGGCCCGCGTTCAAGCGCGCGTTCGAGAACCGGCGGGACCTCCCGCCGCGGCTTGCGCGGCATACGCAGTTGGATGTCCACCGGTTGCGCTCGGACAGGGAGGTCGAGGCGTTCGTTCAGTCGATCCACGCAACCGAGTCGATGTCGGGCAGCTCGAATGGGAGCGAGCGCCAGAAGACGCCGCCGTTGGCCGAGACGTAGAGCCGGTTGCGCGCGGCGTAGAGCATCCGGTCGGGCTCGTCCTCGGCGATCGCTACGGCGAATCCCGGCGGCAGGCCGCCACCCGCCTCCCGCCAGGTCGCGCCGCTGTCGTTCGAGACCATCAGCGGCGGCCTGCGCTCG
Source organism: Gaiellaceae bacterium (assembly GCA_036271615.1). GTDB lineage: Bacteria > Actinomycetota > Thermoleophilia > Gaiellales > Gaiellaceae > Palsa-739. The sequence continues at coordinate 246 of DATBAH010000015.1, read as the reverse complement.
ACGACGGCGACCACTGTCGAGCCGGCGCGTGCCGCCGCGACGACGCGCGGCAGGGCCACGTCGGGCCGCTCCACCGTGGGCACCTCCTGTCCCTCGCCGAGCAGCTCCTCGGCCTCGACGTCGACGAGGAAGACACCCGCCACCGTTCCGACCGCCGCGATCATGGACCTGGCTTACTTAGTAACAGACTGTTACTAAGTAAGCCGGAAACGAGCGCGCTTGCGCGCCGCGCGGCGGAGACCGGCC
>DATBAH010000014.1:0-15713 GCA_036271615.1 Gaiellaceae bacterium | reverse complement strand
GAGCTTCTCTCGGACCCACCCGGATGGAAGGGCGCACCGGCGCGCCTGCGGCTCGCGGGCCTTCTCCGCGCCCTGGCCGAGCACCACGACGGCACTCAGACGCCTGAGACCGTCGCTGCTGCGAGCCGCTGGGTCGAGGATCGGCGCGGCTGGCGAGTGGGGAACGTCCTCGACCACCTGCTCGATCTGGCTGCTCCGAGGATCGGGATCGAGAAGTCGCCCGAGAACTCGAGCCGCGACGACTCTCTCGAGCGGCTCGATGCCGCCTATCCCCGTGCGCGGTACCTCCATCTCGCTCGTCACCCCCTCACGACCGTCTCCTCGATGCACGCGGCCTGGTCGGAGCGCGGGTACTGGCAGGTCGAGCCGCCGCTCTTCCACCATTTCTGCCTCGGGGTCTGGTACCACCAGCACTCGAGAATCGAGGCCTTCCTCGAGAGGCTCCCGCCGGATCGCGCCGTCCGCGTCCGCTCGGAGGACGTCCTGAACGAACCTGCGGCCACGCTCCCCGGAGTTTGCGCCCGGCTCGGCATCGGCTCGGATGCCGACGCGATCGAAGCGATGAGCCACCCCGAGCGCTCGCCCTATGCCGAGACCGGGCCCGAGGGCGCGGCAGGCGGCTGGGACGCAGGATTCATGCGCGACCCCGTACTCCGGCGCACCGAGTTGCCCGAACGGTTCGAGCTACCGCCGGACTGGATCGTCGATCCGTGGCTCAGCCTCGCGAGTGCAGCGCTCGCGGCCAGGCTGGGCTACTGATCGTTATCGTCCGGGTGTGGCCGGCCGAGCCCCGACCGAGCGCGAAGCTCTCGAGTCGAGGCTCGTCGCCCGCGCTCTCGCCGAGCCTGCGTTCCGCGAGCGTCTGCTCACGAGCCCCCGAGAGGCCGTCGCCGAGGAGCTCGGGGTCGAGCCGCCCGAAGGGCTCGAGATCGTCGTCGTCGAGGAGAGCCCGAACCGGCTCGCGATCGTGCTTCCGGTCGACCTCTCCGGCCTCGGGGCCGACGCAGTGTGGGCGATGACAGGCCGGCGTCCGGGCGCCTACGGCTTGTAGCTCTTGTCGTGCCAGGTTCGGACGACGCTGAACTTGACGCCGTTCCATTTCCAGCGCGCGTGGTCGAAGCCGCCGCTCGGACAGCAGTTCGGATCTGCCGACTTGTAGACGGGATCGGTCTCGACGAGGTCGGAGCCGGTCCGGACGAGCCCGAGCTTGTAGCCGCCGCGGACGAGCGAGACCTTGTAGCCCGTGGGGCTGCTCAGGAACACGGCCCAGTCGATGTCGCCGGCGGTTCCGCCGCTCGCGATCGTCAGCGCCATCGCAACGCGGCCGCCCGGCAGCGGAATGCAGATCACCGCGTCGACCTGGCTCGGCGAGACGCGATAGGCCTCGCTGGAGATCGACTGGGAAGCAGGGATGTTGAGGTGCGACGCCTTGACTGCGGCCCTCGCGGCCGCGGTGCCGCAGGAAGGCCTGGCGAGGGCGATCGCAGCCAGAGGGACGGCCAGCACGCGCGAAAGCTTCGCAGACCTTGCGGCGGCGGCGGGGCTTCAGGACGATGGCGGTCCGGTGACAAGGCGGAAACAGCCGCAAAACAGGGCTTTTTGACGTCACACTGAAGAGGATGGCGACGAAGCTTGCACCACTTCTCTGCGAGCTCCACTCCCACACGACCTGGAGTGACGGTTCGCTCTCGCCTCGCGCGCTCTGCGACCTCTACGGCCGCGCAGGCTTCGACGTGCTTGCGATCACCGATCACACCGAGCCCGGCGGGAGCGTGCGCGAGCCCGATTTCGCCGCCTATCTCGAGGAGCTCTCGGCCGAGAGCGAGCGTGCTCGGCGGTTGTACGGCCTGGTCGTGATCCCTGGCCTCGAGCTCACGCTCGAGCACGAGGACGCAACGCTCGCGGGCCACGCGGTCGCCGTGGGGCTCGACCGGTTCGTCGGGGTCGAGCAGGGACTCGAACCCGCCTTGCGCGCCGCCCGTGCGCAAGGGGCGGCGTTGATCGCCGCCCACCCGTATCCCCTCGCGGAGGCGCGCCACGCGTCGCGGAACACGGCCGCGTTCGCGACGGAGCCCGAGCGCTGGGCACCGCTCGTCGATCGATTCGAGCTCTTCAACCGGGACACACTCTTCCGCTGGGTCGCGGACGCCGGGCTCCCCGCCGTCGCGTGCGGTGACTTCCACGTCGCCGCGCATCTCGCGAACTGGAAGACGCTGCTTCCCTGCGCGAAGGACGCCTCCGCCGTCGTCGAGTACCTGCGCTCGCCGCGACCGGCGTTTCTGACACGGCTCGAGCCGCAACCGGAAACGCTCACGTGGGCAGCTTGAGTTGTCGATATGGGAAATATGAACGGCGATCATGCAGCAAGATCCTTCTCGCGTCTCCTCGGAGTGAGGACCCGTAGCGTGGGCATCGAGCCCGAGCCGTCCGCCGCGCCGAAGGCCTGGACGGCGTGGTACCGCTTCGCGAGAGACGAGCTCGGATACGAGCACGAGGAGCGGGTCGAGTACGCCAACCTCCGCTTCGTCGAGGAGCAGAATCGCGAGACGCTCCGCCGTCGAGAATCGTCGCTGCACGAGCACTGAGCGCGCATCGGGGCCAGGCCGCGGGTAGGCTCAGCTCGTGAATCGGCTGCTGCTCCTGCGAGCGGTTCCCACGGCTCTCCTCGCGGCTCTGTTCGTGGTCCCCGCGTGCGGCTCGGCCCTGAAGGCTCCACCGAAATGCACGACCTCGGGTCTCGTCGTCTGGCTGAACACGAATGGAGACGGCGCCGCCGGCAGCACCTACTTCAAGCTCGAGTTCACGAACCTCTCGGGCTCGGCCTGCACGCTCACCGGCTATCCAGGCGTGTCCGGTGTCGATCGGAGCGGACATCAGCTCGGGACCGCTGCAGGCCACGACCCGGCAACGGCCGCACACACGGTCACCCTCGCGAACGGCGCGACGAAGGCCGCGACCCTTCGCATCGTCGAAGCGGGGAACTTCCCGGCGTCGACCTGCCACCTGACGACGGCAGCCGGCCTGCGGGTCTACCCGCCGAACCAGACCGCTTCGAAGCTCGTGCCGTTCCCGTTCCGTGCCTGCGCTCGCACCGGGCCGGCGTATCTGTCGGTTCGCGCCGTTTCATAGTTGCCCGGGGGCATGACGAAGCCGCGGCTGTCGGTCGTCCTCTTGTTCGTGCTCGTCGTGCTCACCGCGGTTCCTGGTGCGGGCGGGCGGACGGTGACTGCGGGCCCATCGGCCGGGCAGCAGGTCGTGCTCGGCAGCTCCGTGCTCGGGCGGTGGATCGTCGGGATCGAGCGCGGGAACCCGAAGGCGGCCGTCAAGGTCGTGGTCGTCGGATGCATTCACGGCAACGAGTGCGCGGGAATCAGGGTCGTCCGCGCGCTCGAGGAGGCCCGCTTGCCGGCGGGGATCGATCTCTGGCTCGTTCCCGATGCGAACCCGGACGGCCGCGCCGCGCTGACCCGGGTGAACGCGCACGGTGTCGATCTCAACCGGAACTTCCCGTGGCTCTGGACGCCGAGCCCGCAGGCCCAGAATCCGCACTACTCTGGCCCGTCTCCGGTCTCCGAGACCGAGAGCCGGATCCTGTACGCACTCCTCGAGAAGGTGCGCCCCCGGCTCGTGATCTGGTACCACCAGGCGCTCGCGGTCGTCGACATGTCGGGCGGAGATGTCGCGCTCGAGCGGCAATACTCCCGCCTGGTCGGGCTTCGACTCAAGCGGCTGCCGCGCTATCCGGGCAGCGCCACTAGCTGGGCCAACCATGCTTTCCCGGGAACCACGTCGTTCGTCGTGGAGTTGCCGCGCGGCCCGCTGACTGCGGCCGGCGCCCACCGCCACGTGCTCGCCGTGCTCGCCCTGGCGCGCACGCTCACCGCCGGCAGCCGGCCTGCCGGCTAGCGAGCCCGCCACGCCCAGGCGACAGTCCCTGGTCCAGGCGGTTCGGGTCGTGGCTCCAGAGGCCTCCGCGGCGGCGTTAGACTCGCGCGGAGTTGGAGGCCGGAGGCCCGTTCACGTGCTCGAACTGCGGCCGCGAGGTGCCGCGCGAGCCGTTCTGCGTCTGCTGCGGGGAGCCGCTGGCCGGGGCGGGTCCGAAGCGGGCGGGATATGCGGCGGCACCGCACGAGAAGTGGTTCCAGCCGGGGGTCGTCTCGTCGATCTTCCCGCACCTGCCGCGGGCGGACATGCGCTCGTTCCGTCTCGCGCTCGTCGGCGCCTCGTTGGTCGTGGTCGTCCTCTGCCTCCTCGGCCTGTTCCCGCTTGCGCTGGTGGCGGCTGCGGTCGCCGTGCCGATCCTCTTCCTGCTGTACCTCTGGGATGTCGACGTCTACGAGGACGCTCCGCTTGTCGTGATCGCCTTCACCGTGGCCTGGGGCATCGTCTTCGGCGTCGCGCTCGGCTACGCCGCGACGAACGTGCCGAGCCACGCGTCACTCCTGCAGGGCGGCCCGACGAGTCAGAACGTGCTGTGGCTCGGCGTGATCCTCCCGTGCGCTGCGCTCCTGTTCACGGCCGCGGGGCCGCTTGCGCTCCTGCCCTACCGGAAGTTCGACGACCTCCTCGACGGTGTGACGTTCGGCGCCTGCTGCGGCGCAACCCTTGTCGCCGCCGAGGCGATCGCGAACTCCGCGAGCTTCCTGCATCTCGGATTCAAGCCCGCCGGGAACGAGGAGCTCTGGATCGCCCGGCTGCTCACCCTCGGTGTCGCGACGCCCGTGCTGGCGGCCGGCGCCGGAGCCGCGGTCGTCGGATCGTTCTGGCTGCGGTTCCGTGCGCCGGTCGCCGACCGCGGCGCTCTCGGCCTCCCCGGCTCGCCGCTCGCATCCGTGCCGCTCGCAGTGGGCGCGCTCGTCGGCGCCGCACTCGCGGCCCTCTATCTCGGCGTCTGGGTGACGCTGGCGATCACGGCGGCCCTCGGTGCCGCCGCCCTCGTCTGGCTTCGGCGCATGATCCACGTCGGCCTGCGCGAGGAGTCGGACTCGAAGCCGCTCGGCCCGCCGATCGACTGCCCGAGCTGTCACCACGAAACGCCCGCCCACACCTTCTGCGGTCACTGTGGGATCGCCCTGCGCGCGCTCCCGAAGGATGCGGGCCCCCACGGCGAGGGTGCGCCCCGACGCGCCCGGCTCGGGATCGGCGTGAAGCTCGCCGCGTTCGGCGCCCTCGGCTCGGCCGCCGTCGCGATCGCCGCGATCGCGATCGCCGTCAGCCGGCCCGCAGCCCCGAAGCCGGCCTGCGAGCCCGGCGTGCCGTGCGGTGCCCCGCCGCCGGGCATCCCGGTCGCCGCGCCGCATCTCGTCGCCGGTGTCTTCCGGTCGGGCAGCACCTGGACGAGCAACCTCGGCGTCACCCTTCGCTACGGCGACAACTGGAAGGTCGAACAGAGCGGGGACCGCAGCCTCGTCATCCAGTCCACGTCCCAGGGGAACGTGTTCGTCGTCGTCGCAGTCGTCGTGTTTCCCTCGAGCATGACGCCCGCCGCGGCGATCCAGAACCGGCTCTCGAACCTCGGCGACGAGTTTTTGGGCGTCGAGCACGACTCGTCGGCGGCGCACGCCGTGCTTGCACCTGAGCTCGGGTTCGTGCACGCGACGGCGGCGACGTACTCGGCCACCGTCGACGAGCCGCCGAGCCCCGACGAGCAGGTCGAGCTGGCCTTCGAGGCCGCGCGCCACGGGCATGCGACCGTCGTCGTCGTCGGCGTCACGAACGAAGAGCCCCACTCGAAGAGCGCAAGCTCGCCCTTCCCGTCGTTCCAGCTCGTCGACCTGCTGCTCGACGACCTCCAGTGGCCCGGGTCGTGAAGACTCGGCTGCTGCTGCTCGCCGCCGTCGCGGCTCCGGTCGTTCTGTTGACTGTGGGCGGTCAGACCCACGGCCGGACGCACACACTCGGGCCGACCGCAGGGCAGACCCGGATCGACTTTGCCCTCAGCCTGAAGCTCGACCGGCGGCTTCTCGATCGGGATCTGGCGGCGGGTAGGGCCGCGCCGAGCGCCGGGGCGCTCGGCGCCCGCTACGGGTTACCGGCCGCCGATATCGGCAAGGTCGAGCGGCTTCTCGGTGCACACGGGATCGCCGTCACGGCGACCTATCCGCAGCGCACCGAGATCGACGCCCGGGCGAGCGCGGCAACGCTCTCGCGCTTCTTCGGCGTCGGCTTCCGCGACGTCGTGGGAGCGAGCGGCGGCAGTTACCACGAGCCGACGGGAGCGCCGCGGATCCCGTCCGGGCTCCGTCCGTTCGTTACCGGGGTTGTCGGGCTCAGCAACCGTCCGGTCGCGCTGCCCGCCGACCTGCCGCACGACGCCCTTCGCCCCGACGACGCCGCGATCGCCTATGACCTCGCGCCGCTCCGAAAGGCCGGGATCGACGGCACCGGCGAGGCGATCGCGGTCGTGTCGCTCGAGCCGTTCCCTCCGAACGTCAGCGAGACGAGCAGCGATGTCAGCACGTTCCGCGCGCAGTTCGGTGCGAAGGGGCCCTCGCCCGAGGACGTCAAGGTCGACGGGGGTGGAACCGTGTCCGATCTGAGCGAGGACGACCTCGACCTCGACGTCGTCAGCGCGATCGCGCCCGGCGCGCAGATCATCAACTACGAGGCGCCGGAGACCGCCGCGGGCGAGGTGGACGTGTTCAACAGGATCGTCGCCGACGGCAAGGTCGGGATCGTGACGTTCAGCTGGGGCCTCTGCGACTTCTCACTGCCGTCCGGGTTCAGGCACGCCGTCCAGCGCTCGCTCCAGCTGGCAGTCGCGCGCGGGATCACGGTCTTCGTCTCGAGCGGCGACAGTGGCTCCTACGACTGCCAGCGGCAGAGCTTCTCGAACCACTCGCTGAGCGTCGACTTCCCTTCCGATCTTCCCCAGGTCGTCTCGGTGGGCGGGACGCTGCTCTCGGTGGGGACCGACGGAAGCTACTTCGCGGAGTCCGGCTGGGAGAACCCGCTCTCGGACGCGGGCGGGGGCGGCGGGATCGACACACGTGACGCCGCCCCGAGCTGGCAGCGTGCCGCTCATCTACCAGGAGGCGGCCACCGGGTGCTGCCCGACGTCGCGGCCAGCGCGAGCCCGGCGAGCGGCTGGATCGTCCGCGACTACGGCAACTGGGACTCCTTCGGCGGCACGAGCGCCTCCTCGCCGTTCTGGGCCTCGTCCATGCTCCTCGCCGAGCAGTACGCCCGGAAGCACGGCGTGAACCGGCGATGCTTCCTGGCCCCGATCCTGTACCGGCTCGCAACCACGCCTCAGCCGTATCCCGCATTCCACGACGTCCGCACCGGCGGCAACCGCTTCTACAGCGCAAAGAAGGGCTGGGACTTCGCGACCGGCTTCGGCTCGCCCGACGTCTACAACCTGACGCGCGACCTCACGGCCTATCTCCGCTCGCATCCGTGCGGACCGGGGAGCTGACCTCCTAAGCGCTCGTCGCGAGCCAGACGATCAGCATCCCTACCGCGGCGATCACGATCGCGATCAGGAGCAGGCCGAGGTTCGCACCGACGAACGCCACCCACGGCGTGCTTTCGTTGCGCCCCGACGAGAGCCCACTCGTCGCCGCCCGGATCCGCGTTCTCCAGCTCTCGGGACGGACGGTGAGCCCGCTCGAGCTGACCGGCGGCCCGAGCGCGCGAAGTTGGGGCAGGAGGTGCGGGTCGATCTCGCCCGACCCGACGACGACGATCTCGTCTGCCGGAAAGCGCTCGAGGGCATCGGCCACGGCTTGCACAGGATCGGAGCTCCCGGCCTCCCCGCCGCCGATCTCGGCTGAGCCCGCGAGCAGCCATTCCGCCTCGAGCGCCCGGACGTCCGCCTCTCCGTGGGCTCTCGCCTCGTCGGTCGCAAGCCACTCGAGCGCCTTCACGTGCGCCGGCGCGACGACATAGACGGACGGATACCCGCCGCCGTGCTCCTCGACCGCCGCCTCGAGCTCCGTCTCGGTCGCGTCGTCAAGCAGCAGGATCAGCAACTGCCTGCCCACAGGCGGAACTTTAAGTGGTCCAGAGGGGTGTGCGGCAGTTCGTGCTGCGTGCCGTGGAGCGGTTGCACGCGCCGCTCACGCATTGCTGCGAGCTTCTCAGCCCTCGGGCGAGAGAAAACCGGCGTCGTGATAGGCCGCGAGCCGGAGCAGGAGCGCATGCAGGGTCTGGCGATCCTCGGCATCGAGCGGTGCCAGGAACTCCTTCTCGACCCCCTTGCCGATCGCGCGCAGCTCGCGCAGGGCCTCCTTGCCCTCGGCGGTCACGTTCACGAGATGCCGCCTGCGGTCGTCCGAGTCGCGCTTGCGGACGACGTAGCCGCGCTCCTCGAGGTCGTCGAGCAGCCCGACGAGCTGGCTCCGGTCATAACCGAGGCGGTCGGCGATCGTCCCCTGCGCCCCGCAGCTTCCCTCCTCGAGCAGCGACAGCACCGCGTGGTGCTGGGGCGTGAGCCCGGTTGCCTTGTAGGCCTCGTGGGAGCGCTCCTTGATCGCGAAGCCGAGCTTCTTCAGCAGGAAACCCGTGTTCTCGATCAGCTCGCGCGAGGGCCCCATCGAAAAAGGGGCCGGAGTGAGAGGGGGAGTGGTTGCCATCCTGCGAGAAGTGTAGCGCGACATACGGTTGTCGTGTGATATCGTTGTCGAGCCAAACGATATTGAGGAGAAACAAATGAGCTTTACTGCGATTGCAAGAGGAAACGATACGGGACGCAAGACACACAAGTGGGCCGCGCTGGCCCTGATCGTCACGGCGCAGTTCATGGTGATCCTCGACGTGGCGATCGTGAACGTTGCCCTGCCCTCGATCAAGGCCGACCTCGGCTTCTCGTCCGCCGGCCTCCAGTGGGTGATCACCGCCTACGCCATCTTCTTCGGCGGCGCGCTGCTTCTCGGTGGGCGGATCGCCGACCTCCTCGGCCGGCGCCGCGTCTTCATCGCCGGCCTCTCCGTGTTCGCTGCGAGCTCGCTGCTCTGCGGGCTTGCCTGGTCCGAGAGCTCGCTGATCGCCTTCCGTGCGCTTCAGGGCCTCGGTGGCGCGTTGCTCGCCCCGGCGGCGCTCGCGCTGCTGATGACGACCTTCGCCGAGGGCCGCGAGCGCAACCGGGCGCTCGGCATCTACGGGGCCGCCTCGGGGAGCGGCGCCGCAGCCGGCGTGCTGCTCGGCGGGATCCTGACCTCCTACCTGCACTGGTCGTGGATCTTCTTCATCAACGTCCCGGTGGGGATCGCCGCGATCGCCGTGACGCCGTTCCTCCTGCGCGAGAGCCGCGCCAACCTTCCGCACAGGCACTTCGACGTCGCAGGCGCGGCCTCGATCACCGGCGGGCTGATGCTGCTCGTGTACGCACTGACCCGCGCGACGACGGACGGCTGGGGCTCTCCGGCGACGATCGGGCTGATCTCGGGCGCGGTTGCGCTCGTTGGGCTCTTCCTCGTGATCGAGTCGCGCACCGCCTCACCGCTTCTGCCGTTGCGGATCTTCAGGATCCCGACCCTGGCGGCGGCGAACGCGACGATGGCCGTCGTCGGCTCCGTCGCGTTCTCGGAGTTCTTCCTGCTGACGCTCTACCTGCAGGAGGTTCTCCACTACTCGCCCGTCCAGTCGGGCGTCGCCTTCCTCGCGTTCGCGCTCACGGTCGTCGTGATCTCGAACGTCGCTCAGGTGGTGGTCGGGCGGTTCGGCGTGCGCTTCACGCTCACTCTCGGCCTGCTCACGTCCGCCGTCTCGCTGGCGTGGCTCGTCCGGCTCCCGGAGCACGGGCACTACTTCTGGGATCTCTTCCCGGCCTTCGTGCTGGGCGGCGCCGGCATGGGCCTCTCGTTCGTGCCGGTCACGATCGCGAGCCTCGCCGGTGTCCGCGGCGCCGACGCAGGGATCGCCTCCGGGCTCGTCAACACGAGCCGCCAGATCGGCGGTGCGATCGGCCTCGCAGCGGTGAGCGCGATCGCGGCGAGCGCGACCTCCCGCTACGCCGATTCCCACAGCACAGCCGTCACGTCGGCAGCCGCGCTCGACCACGGCTTCAGGATCGGCCTGATCGTGCTCACCGTGGCGCTCCTCGTCGGCGCCGGTATCTCGGTGGGGCTCATCAGACCTGCTCGGCGCCCGGCCGCCGAGCCGGTTCCCGCAGTCGACCTCGAGCTTGCAAAGGAGGCAGCATGACCGCTACCGCAATCGCGCACGAACTCGCTCCCGATACGCGTGCGCTCCTCGATCGGGAGATCGACGATCTGCTGCTCGACGCCCGCGGCCTCGCGCTCGTCCGCGACCTGCTCGAGGAACGGGGCGCCACGAGCGGCGAGATCGCCTCGCACGTCCGCGCGCTGAACCGCGTCCGGGGCCGGCTCGTCGAGCTCATCGGCGCCCGCCGCTAGGACTCGCCCCGGAGATGCTCCGGCCCGGGCGGCAACCCGGGCCGGAGCGTGTTCCTCCAGGACGGAGGCGCGACCAGGGTTTCGGTCGAGGCTCGCGACCCCACACCTGGCCGTAGGATCCAGGGGGACGCCAAACACGAACCGAAACGGAGGCGACATGGCTTCGACCGCTTTCACCGCGCATCTCCCGGCGCTCGGCGAGCACGTCCGCGAGGAGACCGGCAACGAGCTCCAGGCGACGCTCCTCGAGCTGATCGACCTCGCCCTCGTCGGCAAGCAGCTCCACTGGAGCATTGTCGGCCCGCGTTTCAACCCGCTCCACCAGCGGCTCGACGAGCTCGTCGATTCCTGGCACGACCTGGCGGACACCGTCGCAGAGCGCGCGGTCGCGATCGGTCATGCACCCGACGGCCAGGCCGATGCGATCGTGTCTGCCGGCGACCGCTCGCCGATCGAGCGCGGGGCCGTCGAGGATCACGATGTCCTGGAGGTGCTCGTCGACCGGATCAACATGGTGGCCGAGCACGTCCGCGAGCGGATGGACAGGCTCGGCGCACTCGATATCGCCTCACAGGATGTGCTCGTCGGTGTCGTTCGCACCCTCGAAGAGCAGCTCTGGATGACCCGCGCGCAGTTGCCCTAGCCCGCGCGGCGGGTCGAACCCGTGAACGTTCGACGTCGAGGTGGTTTCCCGGCCCCTGGCGGGGAAGGAAAGCCGCTGGAAATCGGCTACATCGTGTGCAGATGCCCGAGGTCGCCTCTCCGGCCGGCAACTCCCGCTGCGATCTGCACGTGCACTCGCGCTTCTCGACCGACAGCGGGAACTACGCGCTGAAGCGCGCCCGGCTCGGCGAGTCCTTCACCGAGCCCGAGCGGATCTACCGCGTCGCCCGCGCGCGTGGGATGGATCTCGTCACGATCTCCGACCACAACACGGTCGAGGGCGCGCTCCGGATCGCCCACCTCGAGCACACGTTCCTCTCGGTCGAGGTCACCACCTGTTTCCCCGAGGACGGCACGCCGTTGCACGTGCTCGTCTGGGATCTCGGCGAGGACGATCACCGCGATCTCCAGCCGTACCGGCCGTCGGTGTACGACCTCGTCGCCTTCTTGCGCGAGCGGTGCCTCGTGCACGCGCTCGCGCACCCGCTGTACCGCATGGGGCCGCCGCTCACCCAGTGGCACGTCGAGCGCATGATGCTGCTCTTCCCGGTCTGGGAGGGCCGCAACGGAGCCCGGCCAGAGGAGTCGAATCTCGTCGCATGCCGGCTCGCCGCCTCCGTCTCCGCCGGCCTGCTCGGGAAGCTCGCCGGCCGCCACGAGCTCTCCCCGCTGCACGCCGGCCAGATTGGGCTGACGGGCGGCTCCGACGACCACGGGGCGATCGACATCGCCGAGACATGGACCTCCGCGCCGGGCGCGACTCCAGCCGCTTTCCTGGCCGCGGTGGCCGAGGGAGCGGGGGAGCCGGGTGGGGCGCACGGCTCGGCGGTGAAGCTCGCCCACGCAATGGCCGCTCTCGCCGCGAACGCCTACCGCAAGTCGGCGACCGAGGTTCCCGTTCTCCTGAGAGGGCAGCTCCGCTCGCTGTTCGACGACGACGCGGTCGACGCGGCGACACGGCACGACGAGATCCAGGCGTCGAGCCGAGCTCTCGTCAGGCTGCTCGGCAGCCGGGCCCGCGAGGGCGGCCTCGCCGAGCTCGGGTTCTCGTCGATCGGCACGCGGCTTGCGTCCGCCGCGTTCGCGGTCGCGCTCGAGGTGCCGTACATCGCCTCGTCCCATCACCACCGCGGGGCGAGGACCGACGTCCGGGCGATCGAGAAGGCGTTCTTCGGGACGCGCGAGGATCCCCACGAGCCGAGCGCGCTGGTCTTCACCGACACCTTCACCGAGACGAACGGCGTGGCAGGAACCATGCGCCGCCTGGCCGCAGAGGGCGCCGCCGGGCGGCTGCCCCTGAGCGTCGCGGCCGCCGGCGGGGACGGGCTCGACGGCGAAGCAGGGCTCGTCGCGCTCCCGACCGACTGGACGATGCCGCTTCCCGCATACGAGCAGATCGAACTGCGCTTCCCGCTCGTCACCGACGTGCTCGCGCGCGTCGAGTCCGCCGCGCCAGACATCGTCCACGTCGCGACGCCCGGGCCGATCGGGATCAGCGGGATGCTCGCGGCGAAGCTGCTCGGGATCCCGGTCGTCGGCTCCTACCACACCGAGCTCGGGCCCTACGCGCTCCAGCTCACGCGCGACCCGGTCGTGGCGGAGCTCACCGGGAAGTACGTCGACTGGTTCTACGGGCAGTGCGACATCGTGCTCGCGCCGACCTTCGGCGTCCTCTCGTCGCTCACGGCGCGAAGGACGGGCGGGCGCGTCCTGCTGTGGGGGCGCGGGGTGGACGGTGCCATGTTCGGGCCCGAGCACCGTGACGAGGCGCTCCGCTCCGAGCTCCTCGACGGCGGCGACCTGCTCCTGCTCTCGGTCGGCCGCGTGTCCGACGAGAAGCGCATCGACGTGCTGCTCGACGCCTTCGCCGAGCTGCGCCGCTCGAGGCCTGGGGTGCGACTCGCGGTGGTCGGCGACGGACCCGCACGGGAACGGCTCGCGGGCCGCTGCGATCCGGGCGTCAGGTTCCTCGGCGAGCAGCGCGGCGCTCCGCTCGCGGCCGCGTACGCGAGCGCCGATCTCTTCTGCTTCCCGAGCACGACCGACACCTTCGGGCAGGTCATCCTCGAGGCCGGGATCTCGGGGCTTCCGACCGTGGCGGTCGAAGCCGGTGGTGCAGCGGAGCTCGTCCGGCACGACGAGACGGGCCTCGTCGCGGCCCCTGACGACGTTCCGGCCTTCGCAGCTGCCCTCGACCTGCTCGCCGGCGATCCGGGACTTCGTGCTCGTCTCGGCGCCGGCGCTCGGCGGGCGGCGGCCGCGCGCACCTGGGAGCGCTCCTTCGCCGAGCTCCGCGATGCCTATCGCATCGCGGTGCACGGCACCCCGTCCGAGCTCATGGCCCGGCTCGCGGCTTGACGCGGGCCTGTCTACACTGGCCGGCTCATGCCGGCGCTGTTCATCCCGGGCTGGGGAGCGCATCCGTCGCTCTACCGCGAGGCGCTGCCGCCCGGCTGGGAGCTGCTCGAGCCGCCCACGTTCAGGGCGAGCCGGGGCTCGTTCGCCGCCTATCCGGCCTGGTTGCGGTCCGAGCTCGACTCCCGGACGGGGCCCTTCGTGCTCGGCGGGCACTCCTTCGGCGCCGCGCTCGCCGTCCTCGCCGCGGGCAGCGGTGAGGTGCCGGTCGAACGCCTCGTGCTCGTGAACCCGGCCGGGCTGCCGCTGTCGAAGCCGAACCGGGCCTGCCTCGGCGCCTTCACTGCGCAGCTCGCCTCGGGCATGTACCCGCTCGGCCCGGCCGCGAGGAGCATAGGGTCGACGCTCGCCGCCCCGCGATCGGCTCTACGCCTGGCCCGCACCGTCCGCTCGCTCGACCTCAGTGCCGAGCTCGAAGCCGTCCGGCGCCGGGGCATCCCCTGCACCGTCGTCACCGCCGCGTCGGACACCCTGACTCCGCCGGATGTCTGCCGCCGGGTCGCGCGGCTTGCAGGCGGGGACTATCACGAGCTTGCGGTGGACGGCGGTCACATCTGGTTCCTCAGGGCCGCTACACAGCTTCGGCTCAGGCTCGCGCCCTAGGTTTTGCGGCCATACGTGATCGCTCATCGCGGCGCCTCCTCCGAGGCGCCGGAGAACACCCTTGCCGCGTTCGGGCGGGCGATCGAGATCGGTGCGGACTTCGTCGAGCTCGACGTCCATGCCGGGCCGCGGGGCGAGCTCCTTGTCAGCCATGACCGCCCTCGGGGACATGAGGTACCGCAGCTCGGCGAGGTGCTCGAGCTCTGCCGCGGGCGGATCGGCGTCATGGTCGAGCTGAAGACGCCCTACCGCTACCGCCGTTTCGGGTTCGTGGAGCGCGTGCTCGAGCTCCTCGACGACGATGCGGTCGTCGTGTGCTTCGAGCCGGGCGCGATCGCCCGCGTTCGCGCTCTCCGCCCCGAGCTTCGGACAGTGCAGCACGTCGCGTTCGTTCCGATGAGGCTCGCAGCAGCCCGCGGGTGCTGGGCCGTCGGGCTCGACGACCGCCGGATGACGAGGAGATCGCTTCGTGCAGCGGCAAGGCTCGGCCTGGCGACGACCGTCTACACCGTGAACGACGAAGCGCGAATCGAGGAGCTCGCCGAGCTCGGCGTGACCGGCATCTTCACGGACGTGCCGCGGCAAGCGCTGGCGCTTCTCGCGCGGCTGCCGGCAGGGTGATCAGCCGGACGCCGTCGTCGGGAACGTGAGCGATGACCGTGCTTCCCACCGGCAGAGCCTCGGCTCCCGCGGTCGGGAGGTCGGCGATCAGGTGGCCCGCGTGTCCGATCACCTTCACCCGTGTCACGGGGCCCAGGAACGTGTGGGTGATCACCTCGCCGGAAACGGTGTTGCCGTTGGCCGAGCCTCCGTTCGTCGCGGCCGTGAGCCTGAGGGTCTCGGGCCTGATCAGGATCAGGACCCGGTCGCCCGTCGGGCGTCCACGGGCCTCGCCGACCTGAATCGGCACGCCGCCGTAGTCGACCTCGCCGGTCATGCCGTCGGCGATCGTCGCCTCGAGCCGGTTCATCGTGCCGATGAACTCGGCGACGAACGGCGTCGCCGGTGCCGCATAGATGTCGGTGGGTGTCCCGATCTGCTCGATCCGGCCGCCCGAGAGCACGGCGACGCGATCCGAGACCGAGAGCGCCTCCTCCTGGTCGTGGGTCACGTAGAGGGTCGTGATCCCGAGCTCGAGCTGGATCCGGCGAATCTCCTCGCGCAACTGGACGCGCACCTTCGCGTCGAGGGCAGAGAGCGGCTCGTCGAGCAGGAGCATCCTCGGCTTGATCGCGAGCGCCCGGGCGAGCGCGACCCGTTGCTGCATCCCGCCGGAGAGCTGATGCGGATACCGCGTGCCGGCGTGTCCGAGGCCGACCAGCTCGAGCAGCTCGTCGACACGCTCGGCCCGCTCGCTTCGCCGCTGGCGGCGCACACGCAGGCCGAACTCCACGTTCTGGCGGGCCGTCATGTTCGGGAAGAGGCTGTAGGCCTGGAAGACCATCCCGATGTCGCGGCGGTTCGGCGGTGTGCTGGTCAGGTCGTGACCCTCGACGACGATCGAGCCAGAGGTCGGCTGGTCGAAGCCCGCGACGAGTCGCAGCGCTGTTGTCTTGCCGCAGCCGGACGGGCCGAGCAGCGAGACGAACTCGCCTTGCTCGAGGCTCAGATCGATGCTGTCGAGCGCGGTGAAGTTGCCGAAGGCACGGCGCAGGCTGGTGAGCTCGAGAAACG
>DATBAH010000013.1:0-10702 GCA_036271615.1 Gaiellaceae bacterium | reverse complement strand
GATCCGTGCGCCGCTGCCCGACACCTTCCACGGCATCGAGGACGTGGAGCTCCGTTACCGCAAGCGCTACCTCGACCTGCTGATGAGCGAAGAGTCGCGCGACGAGGCGATCAAGCGCGTGCGGATGGTCTCGGCGATCCGCGCCTACCTCGACGGCGACGGCTTCCTCGAGGTGGAGACGCCGATCCTGCAGCCGCGCTACGGCGGCGGCTTCGCCGAGCCGTTCGTGACCCGCTCCGAGCTGCTCGACGCGGACCTCTACCTCCGGATCGCCGACGAGCTCTATCTCAAGCGGCTCATCGTCGGCGGCCTCGAGCGGGTCTACGAGATCTCGAAGGACTTCCGCAACGAGAGCTACTCGTACAAGCACTCGCCGGAGTTCACCCAGCTCGAGTGGTACGAGGCGTACGCGGATTACAAGGACACGGCGGCGCGGCTGAAGGAGCTCGTGCGCCAGGCCGCGGAGGCGACGCTCGGCGGCACGAGGACGACGTTCCGCGGCCACGACGTCGACCTCTCCCAGTGGCAGGAGGTGCGGTTCGTCGAGGCGCTCGACGCACACGGCGTGTGGACGCGCGACGAGGCCGACCTGCGCGCGAAGCTGACCGAGGCGGGAGTCGACGTCTCGAG
Source organism: Gaiellaceae bacterium (assembly GCA_036271615.1). GTDB lineage: Bacteria > Actinomycetota > Thermoleophilia > Gaiellales > Gaiellaceae > Palsa-739. The sequence continues at coordinate 10,072 of DATBAH010000013.1, read as the reverse complement.
TGACCGCAGCTGGGCCCAGCTCGCCGACCATGCGTACTCCCATTTCGTCGAGCCGGAGCTGACCCAGCCGACCATCGTCTACGACTGGCCGATCGAGCTGTCGCCGTTCGCACGCACGACCGACGCCGACGAGACGCTCGTCGAACGGTTCGAGGCGGTGGTCGGCGGGATGGAGGTCGCGAATGCGTTCAGCGAGTTGAACGACGCGGAGGAGCAGGAGCAGCGGTTCGCGATGCAGGGGGCCGAGCGTGAGGCGGGGGCGGTCGAGGCGGAGCCGGGCGACCCCGACTACGTCGAGGCGATGTCGTACGGAATGCCGCCGAACGGCGGCTGCGGCGTCGGCATCGACCGGCTCGCGATGATCCTGCTCGGCAAGGACACGATTCGTGACGTGATCCTCTTTCCGACTTTACGTTCACGCGACTAGTGCCGAAATAGACCCGACAGCGTCACTCTGCGGTGACGGAGGGCTCGGCTACGATGGGCTCACCTTCGACCGTCTGACGGCGTCTAGAGAGGAAAGGAGTCGAGGGACTTGTTTGAACGCTTCACCGAACGGGCTCGCCAGGTCGTCGTCCTCGCCCAGGACGAGGCGCGGGCGCTCAAGCACAACTACATCGGCACCGAGCACATCCTGCTCGGGCTGCTCCGCGAGGAGGAGGGCCTCGCGGCGCGGGTACTCGAGTCTCTCGACATCACGGTGGAGGAAGTGCGGGCGCAGGTCGCGCGGATCGTCGGCCAGGGCGACGAGGTCACGACCGGCCAGATCCCGTTCACGCCGCGCGCGAAGAAGGTCCTGGAGCTCGCGCTGCGCGAGGCGCTGTCGCTCGGCCACAACTACATCGGCACCGAGCACATCCTGCTCGGCCTCGTCCGCGAGAACGAGGGCGTCGCCGCTCGGATCCTGCTCGACTTCGACGCCGACGCGGAAAAGATCCGCAACGAGATCATCCGCATGCTCTCCGGTCCCGGTCGCCGCCAGGCCGGCGCAGGCGGGCCGTCGGGCGAGAAGTCCAAGTCCTCGAAGCTTCTCGACCAGTTCGGCCGCAACTTCACGAAGCAGGCGCAGGAGGGCAAGCTCGACCCGGTCGTCGGCCGCCAGACCGAGATCGAGCGGATCATGCAGATCCTCGCGCGCCGCCAGAAGAACAACCCCGTTTTGATCGGCGAGCCGGGTGTCGGCAAGACCGCGATCGTCGAGGGCCTGGCCCAGCGGATCTCGTCGAACCAGGTGCCCGAGATCCTCAAGGGCAAGCAGATCTACAGCCTCGACCTCGCAGCCCTCGTCGCCGGCTCGAAGTACCGCGGCGAGTTCGAGGAGCGGCTGAAGAAGGTCATGAAGGAGATCCAGCAGCGCGGCGACATCGTGCTGTTCATCGACGAGCTCCACAACCTCGTCGGCGCGGGCGCGGCCGAGGGCGCGATCGACGCGGCCTCGATTCTCAAGCCGGCCCTCGCGCGCGGCGAGCTGCAGACGATCGGCGCCACGACGCTCGACGAGTACCGCAAGTACCTCGAGCGCGACGCCGCCCTCGAGCGCCGCTTCCAGCAGGTGCGCGTCGAGGAGCCGTCGGTGGACGACTCCGTGCAGATCCTGCGCGGCCTGCGCGACCGCTACGAGGCACACCACCGCGTCACGATCACCGACGACGCGCTGAAGGCGGCCGCCGAGCTCTCCGACCGCTACATCCAGGATCGCCATCTCCCCGACAAGGCGATCGACCTGATCGACGAGGCCGCCTCGCGGCTCCGGATCAAGTCGATGTCGGCGCCTCCGCGCTACCGCGAGCTCGAGGACGAGATCGAGCGCGTCCGCAAGGAGAAGGAAGCTTCGATCGAGAACCAGGAGTTCGAGAAGGCCGCCTCCCTCCGCGACAAGGAGCGGAAGCTCACGCAGAAGAAGCGGGAACTCGAGGAGCAGTGGCGCAGCTCCGAGTCGACCGAGGAGCAGCCTCAGGTCGGCGAGGAGGAGATCGCCGACATCGTCTCGATGTGGACGGGCATCCCCGTCTTCAAGCTCACCGAGGCCGAGTCCGCGCGCCTCGTCCGCATGGAGGAGGAGCTGCACAAGCGCGTCGTCGGCCAGGAAGAGGCGATCGTCGCGGTGGCGAAGTCGATCCGCCGCGCTCGCGCCGGGATCAAGGATCCGAAGCGGCCGACCGGTTCGTTCATCTTCCTCGGCCCCTCGGGCGTCGGCAAGACCGAGCTCGCGCGCACACTCGCCGAGTTCCTGTTCGGCGACGAGGACGCGATGATCCAGGTCGACATGTCGGAGTACATGGAGAAGCACTCCGTGTCCCGGCTCGTCGGTTCGCCTCCGGGCTACATCGGCTACGACGAGGGCGGCCAGCTCACCGAGGCCGTGCGGCGCAAGCCGTACTCGGTGCTCCTGCTCGACGAGATCGAGAAGGCGCATCCCGACGTGTTCAACATCCTCCTGCAGATCCTCGAGGAGGGGAAGCTGACCGACGCCCAGGGGCGCCGCGTCGACTTCCGGAACGCGATCGTGATCATGACCTCGAACCTCGGCGCGGCCCAGATCTCGAAGAACACGGGCTTCGGCTTCACCGTCGGCGACGAGTCCGGGCTCTCGTACGACGAGATGAAGAGCCGTGTGATGGGCGAGCTGAAGAAGGTCTTCCGGCCCGAGCTGCTCAACCGGATCGACGAGATCATCGTCTTCCACAAGCTCTCGAAGGAAGAGATCATGTCCATCGTCGATCTCCAGCTCCGGCGCCTGCGCGAGCAGATGGCGACGCACGACGTCTCGATCGAGCTCACCGAGGACGCGAAGGAGCTGCTCGTCGACAAGGGGTACGACCCCGCGATGGGTGCGCGGCCGCTGCGCCGCGCGATCCAGCGCGAGATCGAGGATCCGCTCGCCGACTTCGTGCTCGGGCGCGAGCTCGAGCCGGGCTCGACGATCCTCGTCGGCCGCACGCGCAACGAAGACGGCGAGCCGGGCGACGACGTGGACATCACCTTCATCCCGGGCGAGGTCACGCCCGAGAAGGTGACGGTGCCGCCGGAGGAGCCGGCCGCCGCCTCGAGCGACAACGGCGACGAGTCGACCGGCGAAGAGGAGTAACCGCATCGGCCGGAGTAAGCTCCGGTCGATGCGATACGCGCTGGCGCTCGCTCTGGCGGGAGCATTGGCCGCGGCCACCGCGCACGCGGGAAGCACGGCTCGTGGAATCCCGCGCGGATTCAGTCCGGAGACGGCTGCAGGCGTGGGTGCTAGCGACATCTGGGTGCTCGGCCACTACCGGTGCGGCCAGAGTTACTGCAATGCTCTCCTGCGCTCCACGGATGCCGGCAAGCACTTCGGACGGGTCGGTCTGCCGCCGCTTCCGTCGCAGGGCAGCACGCCGACCGTGGTGTTCGCGAACGCGCGGGACGGCTTTGCATACGTCGAGCACGGAACCCCGCTCTACCTGACGCACGACGGCGGGGAGAGCTGGCGCCGCGCCGGGACGGCTCGAAACGTCACGGCGTTCGCCGCGGCCCGAGGCTATGCCTACGTCGTGGTCGGTGACCACCGGCTCGAGCGATCGCAGGTCGGCCGGAACGCCTGGCGGAGCCTGAAGCTCTCGGGAGTGCACCCGCCTTTCTCGCTGGCAGCTCGGGGGTCGAATGTCTGGTTTCTCGGGCCTCCGCGTCACCGCCCCGACTTCGACACGGTTGCGCTCTCTTCCGACCACGGCCGCACGTTCACGAGCGACAGAGGCCCATGTCTCTCCGAGTTGGGTGGAACACTCGTTCCAACCGGCGACGGAGTGGTTTGGGCCGTCTGCCCGACCGGGAACTTTGCCGAGCTGGCGCTCTCCACGAACGGCGGCCGTTCGTTCCCGGCCGTCCGCTCGGTTCACGACCCCGGTGGGCTCCGGCAGCCAGGCCTGGTCAACAGTGCGCGGATCGCCGCGGCGTCTGCACGCGTGGCGGTCTTGACCCGCGGCGCCGGCGGCGCGCTCCTGCGCACGACCGATTCGGGCCGTCATTGGAGTTCGGTACCGCGGACCGGTGGGATCAAGGAAGTCTTCTGGCTCGCCTTCACTACGAGGCGAGTCGGGGCCGCAGTCGTGCAGTCGGGTCCCCGAGAGACGCAGCTCTGGCGGACGACCGACGCCGGTGCAACCTGGCATTCCATGCCGATTCACTGACCTCCCGCCAAAGGCGGCAGCATGATCCGCCCGCAGTGGGTACCCGCTATCCCCCGTTCTGGGTGTGAACCGCGTTGATGAACCACCTGAAAGGGGACGAGTCAACCCGCCCAGCCGCCGCATGATGCTGGACGTAGAGCACATCCTCGGTGAGCCCCGATGCGGCGGGGGCTCCCGAGTCCCTCCCTCAGCAGCAACGGCAGCGGCCCCACTCGGCGGGGCCGTTTCCGTTCCGGCACAAAGTCGCTCGCGTCGCGTGACGGTTCGCGTCCGCCTTCGATCGTAGGGTGGAAGCGTGGCGAAGACCGCGGCCGTCCAGTTCAGTTGCACGGAGTGCGGCTACACCGCCGGGCGCTGGTTCGGCAAGTGTCCCGGCTGCTCGGCCTTCGGGACGCTCGTCGAGGAGGTCGTCGGGCAGGTTGCGACCTCCCAAGCGCCGCCGAAGCCGCTGCTCCGGCTCGTCGACGTGGAGGTCGCCGAGGCGGCGCGAATCCCGACCGGAGTGGCAGAGCTCGACCGCGTTCTCGGCGGCGGGCTCGTGCCGGCCTCCGTCGTCCTGCTCGGCGGCGAGCCGGGAGTGGGGAAGTCCACGCTCCTGCTGAACGCCCTCGCCGCGATCTCGCGAGACCGGCGCGCGCTGCTCGTCACCGGCGAGGAGTCGGTCGCACAGGTCAAGCTGCGCGCCGAGCGGCTCGGCGGCGCGGAAGCCGTCGAGATCCTCGCGGAGACGGAGCTGGAGACGGTCTGCCAGACGCTCCAGGCCGAGCGACCCGACGTCTGCGTGATCGACTCCATCCAGACGCTGTACGCCTCGGAGCTCGGCTCCGCACCCGGCTCTGTCGCGCAGGTGCGGGAGGCAGCCGGCCGGCTGCTCCGCGTCGCGAAGGAGTCCGGCGTGGCGACGATCCTCGTCGGGCATGTGACGAAGGACGGCTCCGTGGCCGGGCCACGCGTGCTCGAGCACCTCGTCGACTGCGTGCTCCAGTTCGAGGGCGACCGCTACCACGCCCACCGCGTGCTGCGAGCCGTGAAGAACCGCTTCGGCTCGACGAACGAGCTCGGCGTGTTCGAGATGACCGGCGCCGGACTGGTCGGCGTGCCCGATCCATCCGAGGTGTTCGGGCGCACGGTGCCCGGCGAGCCGGGCGCCGCCGTCGCGTGCGCGCTCGAGGGAACGCGGCCGATCCTGCTCGAGATCCAGGCGCTCGTGGCGCAGAGCGAGCTGGCGATGCCGCGCCGCGTCGCGACGGGAATCGACCCGAAGCGGCTCGCGATGATCGTCGCGGTGCTCTCGCGGCACGCGCGGGTGGCTCTGGGGCAGGCCGACGTCTTCGTCAACGTCGCCGGCGGCGTTCGCATCGACGAGCCGGGCGCCGATCTCGCTGTGGCGCTCGCGATCGCGTCCGCGGCGAGGCGCCTGCCGGTGAAGACGGGCGTCGCCGCGTTCGGCGAGATCGGCCTCACCGGACGCCTTCGGCCGGCCGCGCAGGCCGAGCGGCGGCTCGAGGAGTGCGCGAAGCTCGGCCTCTCCACGGTTGTCGCTCCGGTCGGTACTACGGCCGCGACTGGCAAAATCGCCGTAGAGGCCGCAGAGACGCTGCGGCAGGCGATCAAGGCAGGGCTCGATGGCGATCGATCCGAAGGAGACGACTGAGCGCAAGTCCGAGCATCGCCTAGGCGATCTCGGCTTCACGCGGATCCCCGCCGAGGAAGATCCGCGCCGCAAGAACCCCGAGCTCCTGGCCGCGATCGCCAAGATCGCGCCCGGCACCGGGCTCCGCGAGGCCGTCGACGACGTGATCCGCTCCCACGAGGGGGCACTCATCGTGGTCGGTGACCCGAACGAGCTCTCGTTCCTCTACTCGGGAGGCATCAGGCTCGACGCGCCGTTCCGCCCGCAGCTCCTGTACGAGCTCGCGAAGATGGACGGGGCGATCATCGTCGACGAGGCGATCAAGCGGCTCGCGTGGGCCAACGTCCAGCTCATGCCGGATCCCACGATCCCGTCGAACGAGACGGGCACCCGGCATCGCACCGCCGAACGCGTGGCGAAGCAGACGGGCGCGCTCGTCGTCTCGGTCTCCCAGCAGCGAGAGACGGTCACGATCTTCGTCGGCCCGGCGCGGTACCAGCTCGACCCGGTCGCGGACGTCCTCGCGAAGACGAACCAGGCGCTCGGCACGCTCGACACGTACCGGCAGCGGCTCGAGCAGGTGCTGACGCGTCTGACCGCACTCGAGTTCCAGAACGCCGTCGTGCTCGACGACGTGCTCGTCGTCCTCCAGCGGGCCGAGGTGATCTCGCGCATGGCGCAGCGCATCACCCGCGACTGCGTCGAGCTCGGCAGCGAGGGCCGCCTGATCCAGCTCCAGCTAGCGGAATTCGTCGGGGACGTGCCGCGCGAGCGCGACGCGATCGTCCGCGACTACCACCTCGTCGGCGCGGACGAGGAGGCGACCGAGGCCCTCGCCGAGCTCAGCGGCTTGAGCTACCAGGAGCTGCTCGAGTTCGGAAGGCTGACCGAGGTGCTCGGCTACGACCGCGGCGTCAATCCGCTCGACCAGGCGGTCGTGCCGCGTGGCTATCGAATCCTCTCCCACCTTCCTCGCCTGCCGGAGCCGCTCGTCCGCCGGGTCGTGTCCAACCTCGGCAGCCTCGAGGCCGTCATCCGCGCGTCGCAACGCGAGCTGGAGTCGGTCGAAGGAGTAGGAGCGGTGCGGGCACGGGAGATCCGCGAGGGGCTGCGCCGGCTGCAGGAGCACAACCTCGTGGATCGGTATTTGCAGCTCTGAAGCCCCAGATTTGGCTTGTCTAGGCGGTTTCTGCTACAGTGGCTGCCTGTGGCCGGCGCATAAGGGCGTGCCGGCTTTCTTCACGGATAAGCGGCTTTAGGCCAGGGGAGGTTGGGCTTGTACGACATCGGCGACAAGGTGGTCTATCCCCACCACGGGGCGGGGACGGTCGTCAAGAAGGAGAAGCGCGAGGTCCTCGGAGAGCAGCGCGAATACCTGACGATCAAGATCCTGCACAACGACATGACGGTGCAGGTCCCGTCCGAAAATGCCGAGAAGGTCGGTCTGCGGCGCGTGATCGGCGAGAAGGAGGTCGGCGTCGTGCTCAAGGCGCTGACGGCTGTCTCGACCGAGATGCCGAAGAACTGGAACCGGCGCTTCAAGCACAACCGCGACAAGATGAAGACCGGCGACATCCTCGAGCTCGCCGAGGTCGTCCGGAACCTTGCCCTCCGCGACCGGGAGAAGGGACTTTCGACCGGCGAGAAGCAGATGTTCGTGAAGGCGAAGAAGATCCTCGCCTCCGAGCTGATGTACGCGAAGGGCATGGACGAGGAGACCTGCGCCGAATGGCTCGAGGAGGTCCTCGCCTCCGACAGCCCGCCGAAGCGCAAGCCTGCGGCGAAGAAGAAGACCGCCGCGGCCGCAACGGCCTAGTCCGGGGTCAGGCCCCACATGTCCGTCTGGGCCATCCTCGTCGCTGCGGGACGGGGGGAACGGCTCGGGCTGGACCGGCCGAAGGCGTTCGCGAGGCTCGGAGACGAGCCGCTCCTCGCCGAGCCGCTGCGCCGGCTCGAGGCGTGCCCCTGGGTCGACGGGATCGTCCTCGTCGCTCCTCCCGGTTGGGAGGAACCTGCGATCCTCGTGGCCGAAGAGGAGGGCTGCGGCAAGGTGCACGCGTGCGTGGCGGGCGGCGAGACGAGAAGCGACTCGGTACGGGCGGGCCTCGCGGAGGTGCCCGAGGACGCGCTCGTCGTCCTCGTACACGACGCGGCACGCCCGCTCGTGACGGACGACGTGGTCGAGCGAGTGCTCGCGCCGCTCTCGGAGGGCTGGGACGGCGTCGTCCCCGGCCTGCCGGTCGGCGACACGCTGAAGCGGGTCGGCTCGGACGGCGGAGTGGAGGAGACGGTGACGCGCGACGGCCTCTGGGCCGTCCAGACGCCTCAGGCCTTCACGGCGGACGTGCTGCGCCGGGCCCAGGCGGCCGGCGGCGAGGCGACGGATTGCGCCGGTCTTGTGGAGGCCGCAGGCGGCCGGGTCAAGGTTGTGGACGGCGATCCGCGCCTGCTCAAGGTGACGTCCGAGGCCGACCTCGAGACGGTGGCGGGATGGCGCTGAGCGTCGTCGTCTTCGACCTCGGCGAGACGCTCGTGGACGAAGCGACCGCCTACGAGCGCTGGGAGGCGGAAGGAGCGAGGACGTTCGTGTTCGCCGACCGCGACCTCCATGCCGACGCACTGCCGTGTCTCGCAACGCTGCGCGAACGGGACCTCAGGCTCGGCGCAGCGGGGAACATGCACGCCCACCACGAGGAGTTCCTCCGTCCGCACGTCGACTTCGTCGGCTCGTCGGAGCGGTGGGGCGTCGAGAAGCCCGACGCCGGCTTCTTCCAGCACGTCGTCGAAGCGGCAGGGGCTCCGGCCGCCGAGATTCTGTACGTCGGCGACCGCGTCGACAACGACGTCGTCCCGGCGCTCGCCGCGGGACTGCACGCCGTTCGGATTCGCCGTGGAGCGCACTCGCAGGTCGCCTCGCCGGACGGCACGGTCACGATCGACTCCCTCGCCGAGCTGCCGAAGGTGCTCGCGCGTGTCTGAGTACCGCGTCGGCACAGGCTTCGATGCGCACGCTCTGGAGGCAGGCGTGCCGCTCGTGCTCGGCGGCGTCGCGATCGACCATCCGCGCGGGCTTGCCGGTCACTCCGACGGCGACGTCCTCGCGCACGCGCTCACCGACGCGCTGTTGGGCGCCGCCGGGCTCGAGGACATCGGCGCGCTCTTCCCGTCCACCGACCCGAAGCTCGCCGATGCCGACTCCGTCGACCTGCTCGCGCAGGCGTGGGAGCGCATCCAGGCTCACGGCTGGAGGCTTGCGAACGCAGACGTCGTCCTCGTCGGCGAGGAGCCTCGGCTCGCACCGCATCGGGACGAGATGCGGCGGCGGCTGGCGGCGGCGCTCGGCGTCGACGCGGAGCTCGTCGCAGTCCGTGCCACCACGACCGACGGTCTCGGCTTCGCCGGCCGTGGCGAGGGTCTTGCCGCGCAGGCCGTCGCTCTTCTCGTGCGATGAAGCTTGCTCTCGTCACACACGCCGAGCACCCCAAGCTGCAGGGCACGTTCCCGAGCATCTGGCCGGAGTTCATGGCACACGATCCCGTCGTCGCGTCTTTCTGGCCGCAGCTCTACGACCAGTACCCGGACTTTCAGCTCTGGGTCGTCGACCGCGAGGGCGGGCGGCGCCACACGGTCGGCTACGCGTGCAGCGTGCCCGTCGGCTGGAACGGGAACCCGTCTCCGCGCGGCCTCGACTGGGCGCTCACCGACGGCGTCGAGGGGACGCCGACGACGTTGTGCACGGTCGTGGCGGGGGTCATCCCGGAGTACCGAGGCCTGGGCATCGCCGAGACGATCCTGCGGCGGCTCGCCGCGGTCGGCGCCGGCCACGGACTGGACGCGCTCGTCGCACCGGTGCGCCCGACGTGGAAGGACCGCTACCCGCTGGTCTCGCTCGAGCGGTACGCGGGCTGGCGCCGCAGCGACGGCCTCCCGTACGACCCCTGGCTACGCACGCACGAGCGGCTCGGCGGCGAGTTGCTGGCGACGGCGACGCGCTCGATGACCATCTCGGGCGAGCGGGCGGAGTGGGAGGAGTGGACGGGAATGGTGTTCCCCGAGGACGGCAGCTACGTGGTGCCGGGTGCTCTCGTCCCGGTCCACTTCAAGAACGGCCGGGGCGTCTACGTCGAACCCAACGTCTGGATCCGCCACAGTTTCTAGTCGCTCGCCCGCTTCGCCGGCGCAGGCTCGCTTCGCTCGCGTGCGCAAGCGCTGTGCTTTCCGCTCGCGATAAGTGCCGCGCCCGCGCATGTCGGTCGCGGCAGAAAGTCAGCGTCGCTTC
>DATBAH010000012.1:0-1553 GCA_036271615.1 Gaiellaceae bacterium | reverse complement strand
GCGAGTGCGAGATCGTTCTTCGCACTTGCGTTTTGCCGGTGGATTTACGAGGCCAACCGGCGACCTCGGCTTGCAACTCATCCGGATGGATCGACCACGTCGAAGCCAGGTCGCCCCCGTATGTTTGTCCACCCATAGTAGCCGCGCCTAGCCCCAGGGCAGGCGGCCCTAGTACGACGGCCGGGCGCGGCGCGACGGTTCGAAGGAGCCGCTGTACGCCTCGTCGGGGCTCGTCACCTCCCGCTCGACGCTTGCAGCGTGTCGAGCCGCGACCTCCGAGACCGGGTAGCGAACGTTCCACTCCCCCGTTCGCGAGCCGACCATGAAGAGCACGCACGGCTCGTCGCCGGCGCCGACGAAGATGTGCCCGGTCCACGCGGGACAGTGGACGAAGTCCCACTGCTTCAGCCGGCGTTCCTCGCCGTCGACGAGCAGAACGCACTCGCCGGCGAGCACGAGAAAGTCTTCCTGCTGCGACTCTCCGTGGTAGAGGCCGTACGGCTCGCCGGGCGGCAGGACGCTCGCCTGCCGGCGCCAGCCCCGAGCCGCGATCCTCGAGCGGCGCCTCCGCCATGCCGCGAGTCTAGTAGCGCGCAGACTGGCGAGCCGCCGATATCTTCGTTGGGCAGGATGGCCGACCGGAACCAGCCGATCATCGACGAGTTCCGCGCGAACGCGGGGCGGGTCGGCGGCGGGTTCGAAGGCCGCACGCTTCTCCTGCTGCACCATCGCGGAGCCAGGACCGGCAAAGAGCGCGTCAACCCGCTCGCCTACCAGCGCCTCTCTCCCGACGCGGTCGCGATCTTCGCCTCGAAGGGCGGCGCCCCGACCAATCCCGACTGGTTCCACAACCTCGTCGCCCATCCCGACGCGAGCGTCGAGATCGGCACAGACGCGTTCCCGGTGCGGGCGCGAGTCGCCGCCGGCGAGGAGCGCGAGCAGATCTGGGAGCAGCAGAAACACGACTGGCCCGGCTTCGCCGACTACGAGAAGAGGACGGAGGGGATTCGCGAGATCCCGGTCGTCGTCCTCGAAAAGACCTAGCGCCGCAGGCTCTTCAGCTCGCGCTCGATCTGGCGCCGGGCGTCGCGGGCCGCGATGTCGCGGCGCTTGTCCCGCAGCTCCTTGCCGCGCGCGAGCGCCAGCTCGACCTTGACGCGGCCGTCCCGGAAGTAGAGCTTCGTCGGGACGAGCGTGAAGCCCTTCTCGGCCACAGACGAGGCGAGCCGCTCGATCTCCCGCCGGTGGAGCAAGAGCTTGCGCGGTCGGTCGGGGTCGTGGTTCGCGCGGTTCCCTTCGGTGTATTCGGGAACGTGGAGCCCGACGAGCCACGCTTCGCCGTCGCGCACCTCCGCGTACCCCTGCTGCAGCGTCGCCTCGCCGCCGCGCAGCGCCTTCACCTCCGTGCCGGTGAGCACGACGCCCGCCTCGACGCGGTCCGAGAGGTGGTATTCGTGCCGCGCGCGGCGATTGTCGACGATGAGCTTTTCTCCGCTGGGCTTGGCCATGGAGGGGCCAGTGTAGGCTCGGGCGCTTGGAGCTCACCTTCGCGC
>DATBAH010000011.1:0-34744 GCA_036271615.1 Gaiellaceae bacterium | reverse complement strand
TGCTTGTAGAGCGACATCGCCTCGACGCCGAGCGCCTGGCCGAGCTTGCGCATGCTCAGCGCCTCGATGCCATCCTTGTCGGCGACGGCAATCGCCTTCGCGAGCACCCGCTCCTTCGTGAGTGGTCTCCGTCTCCGCTGCCTCGTCGCCATGGCCTTGACAAGCTTACGCTGTATGTCTAGCTTACGCCATAAGCTTACGGCGTAAGGAGGAGTGATGGCGACGATGGCGATCCCGATCGAAAGCACCGAGACGAAGATGAAGGCGGCCGTGCGGAGGCGCTGGGGCCGGCCGAGCGAGGTCGTCGAGCTGGCCGAGATTGCAAAGCCGGTCCCCGCGGACGACGAGGTGCTCGTGCGGGTGCGCGCGTCGTCGGTCAACCGCAGCGACTACTACGCGCTCGGCGGCGTCGCCGTGCTGATGCGACCGATGATCGGCGGCTTCCTGCGGCCGAAGGACGAGCAGGTGGGCGGCGACTTCGCCGGCATCGCGGAGGCTGTCGGCAAGGACGTCAACGACATCGAGCCGGGCGACGAGGTCTACGGAGCTCGCGCAGGCGCGTTTGCCCAGTACGTCTCGGCGAGGATGGCCGTCGCGCGGAAACCCGCCAATCTCTCCTTCGAGGAGGCGGCTGCCGTGCCGGTCGCGGGCCTGACGGCACTCGAGGCGCTGCGCGACCACGGGAACCTCCAGCCCGGACAGCGCGTGCTCGTCAACGGCGCCTCGGGAGGCGTCGGCAGCTTCGCCGTCCAGCTCGCGAAGGCGCTCGGCGCGGGACACGTGGCCGCGGTGTGCAGCACGAGGAACCTCGAACGGGCCGAGGCGCTCGGCGCGGACACCGTAATCGACTACGCGCAGGAGGACTACACGCGCGGCGGCGAGCGCTACGACCTCGTGGTCGACGTTGCCGGCACGCATTCGTGGCGCCAGAACCTCCGCGTGCTCGCGCCGGGCGGGACGCTCGTACTGACCGGAATGCCGAGCGGCAACCGGCTCACCGGGCCGATGGGCCGGCTGGCGCGGCTCTGGCTCACGTCGCGAGTCGGCCGGGGCCGGAAGCTCATCTTCTTCATCTGCAAGCCGAACCGGCCCAACCTCGCGACCCTCCGCGAGCTGATCGAGGAGGGGAAGGTGCGCGCACCGGTCGACCGCGTCTACCCGCTCGAAGAGCTGGCCGACGCGCTCGAGGCGATGGGCGATGGGCACACGCAGGGCAAGCTGGTCGTCCGGATCGACTGACCCGGATCAGGCCCGCGCGGTGACCGCTTGCTCCGCCAGGGGAAGCTCGAACACGAACGTGGCTCCCTTGCCCGGGTCCGACTCGACCCAGATCCGCCCGTCCATCGAGCGGACCAGCTCGCGGCAGATGTAGAGGCCGAGCCCGCTGCCGCCGATGCCGCGCCGGTGATCCGGATCGAGACGGTAGAACTTCTCGAAGATCCGCTTCTGCTCCCCGAGCGGGATGCCGAGGCCCTCGTCGCGGACCGAGAAGCGCGCGTTGTTGTCGTAGACCTCGACCCCGAGCTCGATGCGTCCCCCGTCCGGCGAGTACTTGATCGCGTTGTCGACGAGGTTGCCCAGCACCTGGCGGGTGCGCTCGGGATCGCCCGCGACCTTCGGCAACATCGCCGGGATCGACACGTCGATCCTCGTGTCGTCGCCGACCCGGAGCCGAGCCGCCGCGGCCGCCGTCCACACGAGCTCCTCCGGGTCGAAGGGCTCGGTCACGACGCGGAGAGACCCGCTGTCGAGCTGGCCCGTGACGAGGATCTCGTCCACGAGCCCGGCAAGACGCTCGGATTGGACGGCGATCATGTCGAGAAGGTCGTGCCGGGTCTGCGCGCTCAGGTCGCCCTCGCGCTCGGCCAGGGTCATCGCGGCGCCGTGCAACGAGGCGAGCGGGGTCCGCAGCTCGTGCGAGATCGTGGCCACGAACTGGGCGCGGAGCTCCTCGAGCCGCCGCTCGCGGGTGACGTCGCGGAACGCGTAGACGATTCCGTCGGCCAGCGTGACGCCGACGATCGAGAGCCACACCTCGCGCCCGTCGACCTCCAGCGGCACGGTCTCGGCACTCGACGCGTCGTCGACGTCGCCCGGACGGCGGGCCACCGGGATCCTGGAGGCAATCGCCGTCCAGCCGGGGATGGTCTCCTCTGCCGGACGGTTGCAGACGGCGTCTGCGCGGAGGCCGGTGATCGCCTCGGCAGCCTGGTTCCAGAGCCGGATGACGCCGTCACGATCGACGAGGAAGACGCCGTCTCCCACTCGCGCGAGCACGTGCTCGGCCTGCTCGCGCTCCTGCCGCGACACACGACTGCGGGCGATGGACGGCGACACGGCGTACGCCAGGGCCAGAAGCGCCACGATGAGGAGGAAGCCGGGGCCCATCACGCGCCAGCGCGCGCCGCTCGCCTGGGAGTCGATGTGGGAGCTCGGCTCGAGCGCGACGAGCTTGATCCCACCCGGGGCGCCGCCGAGGTCCGCCGACACGGCCCGGTAGCCGAGACCGTTCACGCCGATGTCGGTGGCGCTCGACAGAAGGTCGCCGGACTCGAGCCGCTGCGTGCCGTTCGCTCCTACGAGTTCGCCGTCGCGGGCAACCCCGAGCCGCTGGTGCTCCGCGAGACCGGCGCTTGCCGTCAGCCGCCGGACGAGCGCGGAGTCGAGAGGCAGGAAGACGACGACCTCCCCGACCGTACGCCCCTTGGAGCGAACGTCGACCCTGCGGATCGCGGCAGCCGCGGGGATGGTGCCGCGCCAACGACTGACGCCGCCCGTCGGGCGCATCCTCCACGCCAGCACCGAGGGCCCACCACGGAGAAAGTCGAGCTGAATCTGTCGTTCGCTCGCTTTCCGGTTGGCAGCGGCACTCGCCCGAGAGACGAGGTTCCGGTAGTCGTTGTCCGCCGAGTCGAGGCTGCGGACGAGCCGCGTGTCGGCGTTGTTGCGCGCTCGCTGGGCGGCGTAGCCGCCGAGCCCCCACGCCGCAACGGCAAGCGGAGCCGCGAGGAGGAGGAACGCGGCGATGAGCCGATTGACCGGTCTGTGCAGCATCATCCTGGGCGGTGCCTCGACGGCCGCAACGCAGAGGCGATTCGATTTCGACGAACGGTAGCGCGGGAGGTATCGACCTTCGACGCGCCTTGCAGAATCCCCGCTCTCGGTGTACAACGGGCGTGGTCCGATGAATACCGGTGTCCCGGGGGGACACAGTCGTGACGCTCCTGCCCAGAAGCCTCTTTCTCTTCTCCCTGCTGCTCGTCACGGCGTTCGCCGCAACGCCGGCGTTCGGCAGCGCGATCATCGGTCGCAACGTCGCGCGGCCGACGTTGTCGATCGACCGCCAGGGACGTGCCCACGTCGCCTACTCCAGCGGCGGACGGAGGACGGCGCTCGTCGCATCAGGGGCGATCAACGCCCGCACCCCGAGCAGATCGACGCCTCAGGTCAAGTTCCGGATCCGCTACGGGGTCGGCGGCGGCGGAGCCTGCCTGCCGTATGACGGGCCGTCCCTGGCGTGGCTGGTCAAAGCCTGCAAGGCGCCGGACGGAAGCTACTGGGCGCTCCAGCGGTGGCAGAGGCTCAAGCCCAACTACGGAGGCACCCAGGGACTCTGGGAGCTCCATCTGTCCCACTGGAGCGGTCCGCTCGCGCAGCTCGTCATCTACCAGAACTGGGCGTCTCGCCGCTATCGCCACCTCTTCGGGAGGCTCACCTATCGCGGCCGCGGCGTCTACGGCTTCAACGCGACCGGAGCCGGGGCCCCGCTCGACAGCTACGGGCGGAACATCTACGTCGACACCTACGAGTCGGCGTACGGCAGGGGCTGGCGTCGCGAGAACAGCTTCCTCACGCATCATCGCGGCCACACGCTGGGCGACTTCTGTTACGGCTTCTTCCCGCACTCGGGACATCCGGCCGGCAAGGGGACGAGGTACCGGGCGACCGTCGAAGGCCCGGGAGTGACGCCGGACGTCATGTGGGCGGCCGACGACCTCGGCGCCTTCGACGAGTCGGTGCAGCGCGAACAGCAGGCCCTGGAGCGAAGCTGGGGCGACCCGAAATGCCGCACCTGAGTACCGGCGCTCAGCCGAACGTGAAGCTGTAGGCGCGAACGCCGCGCGGCACCCGGAACCGGAGAACCGCGTCCCTCGTGGAGTTCGAGGTGACCACGGTGTAGAGCCTCGAGCCGTCGACGCCGATCGGCGGAAGCGGCTTGCCGTCGCGCGTGACCTCGACGCGGCCGTGTCCGGAGAGCACCAGGTAGACGTCCTTCGAGTGGTAGTGGACGTCGAGCAGGGCACCCTTCCCCGCCGTCGCCGTTTGACCGGACAGTGTCCAGGTGCCGCCGTACGAGATGTCGTTCTGGGGCACCGTCTTGGCGAGTCGGTAGGGCGCCGCGCGGTTCAGCACCAGCGGCGAGCCGACGTATCGTGACCGGTCGAGCCGTTCGGGGCCGAGATACGTCTCCGGCGTCTGCAGCTCGGTCGGCGTCCGGTTGGCGACGTCGGTCATCCGGCCCTTGTCGACACCGAGGAGCTGCCGGATGTCGTGCTCGGTCTTGGCGTAGTCCCCCTCCCCGAAGCTGTACGCGCGCACGTCGCCGTGCTGGTCGACGAGATAGTCCGCAGGCCAGTACTGGTTCGACCACGCGTTCCACGTGTCGTACTCGTTGTCGAGCGCGACCGGCCAGGTGACGTCGAAGCGCTTCACCGCGCCCTCGACGTTCGAGCGGACGTGCTCGAACGCGAACTCCGGAGTGTGGACGCCGACGATGTCGAAGCCGTCCTTGTGGTACGCGGCGTACCAGGCGCGCAGGTGCGGCAGCGTGCGCAGGCAGTTGATGCACGAGTAGGTCCAGAAGTCGACCAGCACGACTTTGCCGCGCAGGCCCGCTATGGTCAGCGGTCTGTCACCCGGAGTGTTGAGCCAGTTCGAGATGCCTGCGAAGTCCGGCGCGGCCGCGTACACGGGGAGGTTCGAGTGAGGCGCCGCGGTGGGATCGAGCTTCACTCCACCGGACGCTCCGCGCAGCGTACCCAGATGCTTCGTCGCGTACCCCGACTCCTCGGTGTGGCGCTGCAACGCGGTCGTGTACGAGCCGAGGTGGGTCTGCAGGGTCTGGTCGAGGCCGAAGGCGACGGCGAAAGCGGCCGCCAGCATGACGACCCCCAGGGCGGGCCGCCACCACGCACGCGTCTGGCGCAGCCGGCGAGTCGCGCGCTGGCCGCCGAGCGCGACGAGCAGGAGCACGGAGCCCGCTCCGACGGCGTAGGCGAGGGTGAGCAGCACGAGGCGCAGCCCCACCCGGTGCTCGGCGGAGAGCACGCTCACAGTGGCGAGCACCGGGCCGGCGCACGGGACGAAGACGAGACCGAGGCTCACGCCGAGAAGGAAGCCGCCGCCGAGATCGCCGCTCGGGCGGCGGCTCAACCGGGAGAGCGGCGCTTCGATCAGCATCCCGAACCGCGGAACGAGCAGAGTCGCCGCCACGACGAAGAGAAGCGCGATCGCGATGTTCCGCAGCGTGTCCTCGGGCAACCCGAGCGCCATCAGGAGCGCCGACGCCGAGAGCGTGAACACGGTGAAGCTGAGGATGAGCCCGGCGACGATCGCGTACGGTCTGCGCCTCCCGCCCGAGGCGCCGCCGGCCAGGATGATCGGGAGCACCGGCAGGACGCAGGGCGAGACGGCCGTGATGACGCCGGCCGCAAAACCGATCCCGAGTAGAAGCACCACGTCGGCTCTCCTCAGACTACGGCGCGCGCGCCGCGCTGGATCGCGTCACGACGCGGTCGGGAAGTTGACGCGAACGCGTCAGGCGGTGGTTGGGTGGCTGCAGCCACCCTGGAGTCATGGACGAACTCGATCTCCAGCTGGACGAAGTCGTGATGTTCGAGCTCCCGACGCTTGCCTGCAACGCGGCTTTCTCCCTGCGGTTGCGGTCGCGCTGGCCGGGCTGGTCGGCGCACGACGACGCCGGGTGGCTGTTCGCGGCCGAGCTGCTCGAGGACGGCGAAGGGATGGCCGTGTTGCTGCGCGAGGCGCAGGATCTCCTCGAAGAGCTCGGGTTGCCCTCGATTCGGTTCTGCCTCGACGGTGGGGTCTACACGCTCGAGGCGCAGCGGACCGAAGCCGGCGCCGCCCTGGCCGGCAGCCTCTAGCTTTCCGCCCCCTCCCAATCGGATGATGCGCCACGGCGCAGCCTGGGCGACGGTGTGCGGCGATGGAACCCCCAGCGGACGAAGGCACGCCCGACGGGCCGTCTACCGTTGGCGATGCGATCGGAGGAGCAACCGTCTTTCCCGCCCGGGTTGCGGCCCGGGTCCTGCGCGGGCCACTCGAGACGGCCGTGGAGGATCTCCTGTCCGCGCCGGAGGTCGGGCGGATTCTCGACCGGGCGCTCTCGGGGCCGCTGCCGGAGGAGCTGGCGCTCTCGCTGGCCCGCCACCAGGTCGTAGAGCGGGTGCTGCGGAAGCTCGCGGCGAACGGGGAGCTCGACCGCCTGCTCGACGCGGCCCTCGCGAGCCCTCGGACGTTCGCATTGCTCGACCGGGTCCTGGCGAGCGACGAGACGCGGGAGGTGCTGGAACGCGTCGTCGCAGGCCCGGAGGTTCGAGCGGCGCTCACGGCGCAGTCGGTCGACTTCGCCGATCAGGTCGCGGGCGGCGTTCGCCATGCCGCGACGGGCTTCGACCGGCGCTTGGCACTGCGCCCGTCCAAGACCGCGCAGTTCGCGGGCCTGGCGAGCCGCGGGGTCGCTCTCGTCGTCGACGCGCTCGCGATCGTCACGGCCTCGGTCGCGATCGGCGCAGCCGCAGGCCTCGTCGGCTCGCTGGTCGGCGGCGTCCATCCGCAGTGGCTCGCCCAGTCGCTTCTGTCGCTCGCCGCCGTGGGAATCTTCCTCGGCTACTTCTCCCTCTTCTGGAGCACCGTCGGCCAGACGCCCGGGATGCGCCTGATGCACCTGTACGTCGTCCCGCAGCGCACCGCCGGCCAATTGACCCTGTGGCGGGCGCTCGTACGGACGGTGGGCCTCGCGCTTGCGATCATTCCGTGCTTCCTCGGCTTCGTGCCCGCGCTCTTCGACCGTCGGCGGCGGGCGCTCCCGGACTACCTCGCAGGCACCGTAGTCGTGTACGGCGACCATGACGGCCGGGCAGCCGGCTAGCGCGGGCCGAGTGCGATGACGTCCGGAAGCGGCCCCCTTCGTGACCTCGCCCGCCCGCAGAACCTGATCGAGCGCCGGATGTCGAAGTTCCTGCGCGAGCCGCCCTCCGTCCGGCTCGCGGCCAGCGTGATCGTCACCGCGACGATCCTCATCGTGACGTTGGGCGGCGTGCTGATGCGCGTCGTCGACCACTCCGGGTACAGCTCGGTCTGGCTCGGCATGTGGTGGGTGCTGCAGACGGTCACCACCGTGGGGTTCGGCGACGTCCCGCCGAGCAACCTGCTGGGCTATCTCGTCACGGCCGCGGTGATGCTCTGGGGGATCGCCTTCCTCACGATCACCACAGCCGCGATCACGTCGGTCTTCGTCGCCCGCGCCCAGCGGGAGAGGGCGCTCGGCGAAAAGGACGAGGAGGTTCCGGTCATGGCCGGGCTCGTGCGGGTGGACGAGCAACTCGCCGAGCTCACCGCCCACAGCAAGCAGGTCGACGAGCAGCTCCAACGGCTGTCCGAGCTGCTCGAGCGGACGCCGCCGAAGCCCTGAGTTCAGCCGCCGCCACGCCGGCGGCGGGCGAGTAGCGCCAGACCGAGCGTCGCCGCCACGGTGACGACGAGCTTCACCGCCTTGCTGCCGCGGAGCTTCGACTCGCCCTCCATCCGAGGCGCCATGTCCACCGGCACCTCCTCGAGGCGCAGCCCCGCGTCGACGACGCGGATCAGCGCCTCCACCTCCGGCGCTCCGCTCGTGTACGGCTCGGCGAGAAGCGGCAGCGCCAACGCGTTCACGGCGTAGAGGCCACTCGTCGCGTCGCCGAACGGCCGGCGCAGCACGACGCCAACCGAGCGCCGCAGCAGCCCGGTCCCGAGGCGTCGCGCCGGGCTCGGCCGGTAGCGGTACGGCTCGTAGCCGTTCCCGGAGACGAAGCGGGAGCCGACCGCGACGTCGCACTCGCCCGCGCGGACGCGCTCGAGCAGTCTTACCAGCTCCGCGGCGGGGTGCTGGCCGTCGGCGTCGACGCGCCCGCAGAAGAGGTACCCGTGCTCGAGCGCCCAGCGATAGCCCGCCGCGATGCCGATGCGCAGGCCCTGGTTGCTCCCGAGCGACAGCACCTCCGCCCCGTGTTCGCGTGCGACCTCGGCCGTGCGATCGGTCGAGCCGTCGTCGACGACGAGCACGTCCGCATCAGGCAGTCGTTCGCGGAGGCCGTCGAGCACTGCCGGCAGGTTGTCCTCCTCGTTCCAGGCGGGGATGAAGACGACCGTGTCGCTCATCGCGACCGCCGCGCGAGCTCGTTCCTGGCGTGGCGGAGCTGCACCGGCAGGAACGGGAGCGCCGCGAGCTCCCAGGCGACCGAGCGCACGCTCGGCGCGAGCGGCGCGGCGCGAAACGCGACGTCGATGCCGGAGCTGCGGTAGAGGCGCCCGAAGAGGAGGCGCGTGCGCGGGAGATGTGACGGCGCGCACACGACGACCGCGCTGTCCACCCGCCGCTCGCGGAGCAGGGGCAGCGTCCTCGCCGCGTTCTCGGCCGTGTTCCGGGCCGTGGGCTCGACGACGAGCTCGGCGGGCGGCCCACGCCACGCGTCACGCATCTGCTCGGCCTCCGAGGGCCCGCCGGTCGAGGACCAGCCGCTGAAGACGACGACGTCCGCGCCGCCGGCGGTCGCAAGAGCCTCCGCCTCGCGGACGAGCCGCTCGCAGCGGCGGCTGATTCGGTGAACGCCGTCGGAGCCGAGGCTGCGGTGACCCGGGATGACGATCGCTGTCCTCTTGCCGGCCATGCCCGACGATCATTGCCGACCGGCGACGGCGGCCGGCGGAGCCGGAGATGCTTGCTCTCCCTCGAGCAGCTCCCGCCAGCCCACCAGCACTCGGTGCAGCTCCTCTGCGCCCACGATCGGCTCCGCCGGCGCGGGCAATGCGGCGGGATGCAGCACGAACGGCCTCGTCTGCGACCCGCCGAGCCCACCGTGGAACGAGATCAGCTCCTCGAACGCGCAGCCCTCGTCCAGCGCCGGGTCGTAGAAGCTGCCGATCAGCAGGTCGGGAGCGTGCGCGAAGCCGTCGGTGCGCCGGAGGTGGTGCACGGCCGTGGCGGCGAAGCCTGCCAGCGGATCCTCCCCCTCGACACGATCCGCCTCGAGATAGCGCGCGCCGCCGGCGCCGACGACGACCGGACCGTGCTCCTCCGAGCGTACGAGCACCCAGCCGACGTGCGGATGTCCGCTCACCGCCGGAAGCAGGTCGGGATGCCGCGCGGAGAGTTGCTCGAGGGACATCCGTCCCTCGGCCTCCATGAGGTAGACGAGGCCGAGGTTGCCCGAGCCGAGCACGACGACGTCCCGGTCCGAGACGTCGTTCTTCTTCGGCTTCGCCTTCCTTCCCGTCGCCTCGGCGGCCGCGTTGCCGACCATCGACTCCTGCTCGTCGCCGCCTTCGAGCGCGCTGACGCCGCCGTCGGCGAGGTTGCGCTGGACGAGGTCGTCGAGGCCGTAGCCGTTGCGCTGCCGGAACGTCGCCCCCTGCGTCTGGCCGTGGTCGGAGAGGACGACGATCTCGTACGGCCGCGCGGCGTAACGGCGTGCTTGCTCGATCCGCGCGAACTGCTGGTCGAGCTTCCGCAGCGCCTCGAGCGTGTCCTCGCGCTCGAGGCCGGAATGGTGCGCGACCTCGTCGTAGCTCGCGAACGTCGCGTAGATCGCGGGCCTCCCCGTCATCATGTCGGTGAGGACGCCGTAGACGATCAGGTCGCGCGCGATGACGCACATGGTCGCGCGCAGCAAGGGATAGACCCCGCCCCGGTGCCCGCGCGGCCGGACGTCGCGCCGGCGCGCCCGTGCGGCCGCGCTCCACTCGAGGAGCACCTCCCAGCCGAAGAGGACGAACGTGCGGGCCACGTTGAAGCCGTTCGCGAGGAAGGCGCGGTAGCCCGGGTTCCCGCTGCGCTCCGCCTCCATCCGGCTCACCGTCAGGATCATGTGGTCGGCGCCGCCGGAGAAGAGATTGCCGCGGCTCGCGCCGCCGTCCGCCAGCAGGCCTCTCCCGGTCGAGTGCCTCCGCTCGAGCTCCGCGCAGTCCTCCGGCGACGAGCAGGCGACGAGTACTTTCCGCTCCTTCTCGACCCAGCGGAAGGCGGGGATGTCGTCGTTCGAGCCCAGCAGGATCCCGGCCTGCGACGCGCCGGTCTGGGACGAGAGATCCGGCTCCCACTCGGCGAGCCGGTGCGTGCCGTCCTCGAGCCAGCGCGCCATGGTCGGAGCGTGGCCGTCGCGCATCGCCCGCTGCAGCACCGGGAGCGCGAGTCCGTCGATCTCGAGGAAGACGATCCCCGGGCGGTCGGTCACGACCCGCTCGCCCGAGCGGCCGGCGATCCGCTGCACCACGCGCAGCGAGTAGACGTCGTCGTCGTTCGTCCCGAACAGCACCGCGAGGATGACGCCCACCGCGGCCGCGACGAGCGCGACGCCGAGCGCCGCCCAGAACGAGTCGATCTTGAGGCCGGCGCTGTGCCGATCCGCGAGGAGCAGCATCCCTGCGTCGAGGGCGAGCACGAGGAAGAACCCGAGCAGCGCCGTGAACGGCAGCCTCAGCGCGGCCACCAACGGTGGCAGGATCGCGTTGAGGACGGCGAGGATCGCCGCCACCGCGAGCGCGGCGCGGAAGGTCGAGTCCGACGCGCCCGGGACGAGCTTCGTGGCGACGAGCAGCGACACCGCGGCGAGCAGCCACGAGAGAACCAGCTGACCGGGCCGGTAGCGGGGCCGCTGCGGTGTCCAGGTTGGCGCTTCGCCGTAGGCCGAGCTCACGCCTGACCGGACTCCGCGGCCGCCGCGGCCTTCTTCGCGCGCCGCTTCTCCTGCTCCTCGACCTGGCGACGTTTCGCCTCGGAGTACGAATCGGTGACGAACCGCTTGCCGCCGCCCCAGCCCCACGCCCAGATCATCAGGATCAGCGCATAGATGATGTTCCACGCCGTCCCGACGAGTTGCTGCGCGACCGAGTACGCCGTCGCGTCGGTCGAGGAGGCGACACCCTTCAGCGAGGCGACGTTCCACGCCTGCGTCACGCCGACGCCGCCCGGGGTGACCGAGGTGACGTTGGCGAGCGAGTTCCCGCCGGAGACGTGCATCAGGGTGTCGAAGCTCACAGGGATCCCGTAGGCGTTCAGGAACACGCCGATCGTGGTCAGCATCGCGCACCAACCGATCAACGACGGCAGGAAGACCCGGCCGAAGTAGGCGCTCGGGCGAGCGAGGATCGCGCCGCCCTCCTTGGCGTTCTGCCACCACGCGACGACGTACGGCCAGAAGCGCCGGGCGAGCAGCACGATCATCAAGGCCCCGCCGCCGAAGACGATGATCGTGGCGGGCCAGTGGTCGTGCACCCAGCTGAACGAGATGTCGAACGAGCCCTTGACCGAGAGGAAGAGATAGACGTAGACGAAGGTTCCGGAGAGCGTGAAGAAGATCTTCTCCACCGCGTAAGCACCGAGGACCGCGGCGAAGCTGATCCCGATCAGAACGGTCACCATGATCAGGAACACGAGCGTCCCGATGTTCGCGGGCAGGATCCCGTTCAGCGCGACCGAGACGGCGTAGCCGGCGAGGATGTCGCGCCACATCACGCGTCCGGGATAGGCGAACTTCAGGATCGAGAACCAGGCGAACGCCGTCGCGGTCGTCTGCACGATCATCAAGCAGATCGCGGCGATCAGCGACCCCGCCGAGATCGTCGTGACCGTGCTCCAGAGGCTGTGGAACCAGCCCCTGATGTCCCAGCCGAGCAGGTTCGCCGCGGCGCCGAAGATGACCACGATCAGCGTCCACAGGACGATGCGGCGCCACAGCGGCCGAGGCGGCTTCGCGGCCGGTGCCGCTCCGTCGTGCGCAGCCGCGGTCACGCGAGCCTCCGGTGGAAGCCTTCGGCCTCCCGCAACCGCCACTGGCCCATGGCGCAAGTCTCACCCAGGGACACCGGCGCGCGTCATGCCGGGCGGATGAAACGGCACAAGCTCACCCCGGCGGGATGAGGTACGCGCGCCGCGTCGAAGAGACTCTCACCGACGTGGACGCGAGCCCCGACGAGACTGCAGGTACCGGACGTGCGCAGCTGAGCGCTGCGTTCCGGACGCCGCAGTGGCTGCGGAACGTCGGCCGGAGCTCCTGGCTGCTCGTCGGCCTCTTCGCGCTCCTCGGCGGCCTGATCTGGCTCCTCGCCGCGACGTACACGATCGTCGGGCCGATGGTCTGCGCACTCATCGTCGCGGTCGTCGCGATGCCGGTCGTGCAACGGCTCGACCGCCACATGCCTCGAGCTCTGGCGGCGGCGATCGTGCTCCTGGCCGTCGCGGCGGTCGCCGTCGGGGTGGTGGTGATCGTCATCGCCGGCATCACCGGGCAGAGCGCGGAGATCTCGTCCGAGGCCGCGGCCGGCGTCGGCCGGCTCCAGGGCTGGCTGACGAGCCTCGGCGTCGACTCCTCGAGCGCCTCGGGAGCAGCCAACACGGCCTCCTCGGCGGCTCCCGACGTCATCTCGACACTCGTCCACGGCGTCGTCCACGGGATCGCAGGACTCGCTTCGGTCCTGTTCGGACTGTCGTTTGCCGCGCTCGGAACCTTCTTCCTGCTCAAGGACGGCCCGCAGATGCGCGGCTGGCTCGACCGCCACACGGGACTTCCCGAACCGGTCGCGAGCACGATCTCCGGCGCGGTGATCAGGTCGCTACGAGGCTACTTCCGCGGGGTCACCCTCGTCGCCGGATTCAACGGCGTCGTCGTGGGACTCGCGGCCCTCGTCCTCGGCGTGCCGCTCGCCGGCACGATCGCGGTCGTCACCTTCGTCACCGCCTACATCCCGTACATCGGCGCCGTCGTCGCGGGCGCCTTCGCGGTTCTGCTCGCGCTCGGCTCGCAGGGAACCGGCGTCGCCATCGCGATGCTCGTGGTCGTGCTCCTGGCGAATGGGCTGCTCCAGAACATCGTGCAGCCGTTCGCCATGGGCGCCGCGCTCCACCTCAACCCGCTCGTGGTCCTCGTGGTGACGATCAGCGCGGGCTGCCTGTTCGGCATGCTCGGACTCGTGCTCGCCGCCCCGCTCGTCTCGGCCGCGGTGCAGATTGCGGGGGAGCTGAACCGGCCGCTCGGGGCGCGACAGGAGCCGGATCGCGGCCCACCGTCGGCCGCCGGAGACACGCTCATCCAAACCGGATGATGCTGCGGGCGGGGCCTGCTGCGATCGTGATTCGCGCAGGGTTCCCGCAGAAGCTGCAGGAGGCGCTGACGCCGCAGGAGACGGCCGGCGCGAGCTCGCAGGCGTAACTCCGCGGCGGAAAGGAGGGCGGATGTCAGCGTTGCGTCAAACCGCTTCCCCGGCCACGCCGGACGGCGGCGCGATCCCGGGTGACGTCCACGGTGCGCTCGAGGAGCTCGACGTACCCGCCTACGCGGTCGACAAGTTCGGAGTGATTCGCTGGATCAATTCCGCCGCACAGGAGCTCGTGGGAGACATCCGCGGCCGTCAGCAGTCGTCGCTGGTCGTGCCCGAGCAGGCGCGCGAGGCCAAGGAGTCCTTCCTCCGCAAGATGATGGGGACCGAGCGCTCGACCGAGGCGACTGTCGTCGTGGTCGAGCCCGGCGGCCAACGCGTCCAGGTCGAGATCAGCTCATGCCCCCTTCGCGAAGGCGGGCGGATCGTCGGCGTGTTCGGCGTCGTCAAGCACCGCGAGGAGACGGCTGCGCCGAGTCCCCACCCGCACCTGACGCCGCGCCAGAACCAGGTTCTGCACCTGCTGGCGCGTGGGCACTCGACGACGCAGATCGCGCAGGAGCTGCATCTCAGCCGCGAGACCGTCCGCAACCACGTGCGGCTGATGATGCGCGCGCTGGACGCTCACTCACGGATCGAGGCACTCGCGGTTGCGCACCGCGAAGGAATCCTCCGCCGGGACAACTGACCCATTTGAAACAGACGGAAGGCCGTTGCCGCCACCTACCGTCGGAGTCATGCGGTGTGTCGAATGCGGCGTCGAGAAGGAGCCCGAGAAACGGGGCTGGGTGACCGTGCTCTCGCCCTCTGGGGCGGTCCGGATTCACTACTGCCCCGAGTGCATGGTGGCGCTCGTCCAGCGGGCCAACGCGGTGGACGACGAGGCCGGCAGCCCGGACCCCGCCGGCACGAACTAGACCGGGCAGTCCCGGCCGACCACACCGATCACTCGGGTCCTTTCCCGTCCAGGATCAGGCTACGACCGGTGCGGCCGGCCGGAACACGTTGAGCTCGTCCTGTCCCGGCTGCACAACGCCCCAGCTCGACTCCGGGACGGCGTTCCACATGCCGGGCAGGTCGCCGAGCGGCTCGGACACGACGACCCGCGACTCCTCGTCGAAATCGTCGAGGCGTGCGTCGGCGGGATAGAGCATCTTCAGCGTCTCGTACTGGGTCGAGAAGTAGAGCGTGCGCGACTTGCCCTCGCTCGAGTAGCGGAACGCCCAGAGCCGCTCACCGTTGGTCGCCGCGATCGTGCCCTGGAACGGGTACTTGACGTCGTGCCGGCGGCCGACGTCCTCGACAAGGCCGATCGCACGTTCCACAGCGCCCGGCGGATCGTCCTCGAGACCGAGCGTCACGGCGAGGAAGAAGAGGACCTCCGAGTCGGTCGTTCCCTCCATCAGCGGGTAGAGCGCCGGATCGACCGCGAGAACGAGGTCGCGCTTGACCGTGAGCCAATCGCCGATCAGCCCGTTGTGGACCCAGAGCCACTTGCCGAAGCGGAACGGATGGCAGTTCGTCTGCTGCACGGGCGTTCCCGTCGTGGCCCGGACGTGCGCGAGGAAGAGGTGCGACTCGATATGGCCGGCGAGCTCGTGCAGGTTGCGGTCGTTCCAGGCCGGCTCCGTACTGTGGTAGATCCCGGGCTCCCCGGAGCCCGAGTACCAGCCGATGCCGAAGCCGTCTCCGTTTGTCGGCTCGGCGCCCATGCGAGAGCTGAGGCTCTGCTCGATCAGGGAGTGCTGCGGCCCGTACAGCACCTTGTCCATGCGGACCGGCTTGTTGCCGTAGTAGGCGAGCCACCTGCACATGGCCCGAGTGTGACGCCGCCCGCGCGCTGAGACAGGGGTGCGCAGCCGACGCCGGCGGGCGTGCGGGCACGAGCGGCGGCCACCGTCGGCGTGTGCCACGATCGCGGCGTGACGGAGCCCGGGAACTCGAAGCCGTGGAGCTTTCCCGAGGGCTCGGTCCCTGAGGCGCCCGTCGACTGGGCTAGGTCGACCAGTTCGAGCGCGGGATGATCGGCGACGGCTTCGTCTGGCGTTACACGGACGTCTGAGGGCGAGACGCGCCGCTCTACTTGCCGACGCGAACCGGCTCGGGCGGGCTCGGCGTGGCGGGTTCCTCGCGCGGCTGCGGGGCGCGCTCGGGAACCGGGTTGCGGATCGGCTCGACGACGATCTTCTTCTGCGGCTCTCCGATGTCCACGGATCGCTTCCTTTCCTTGGGCGCGGGCTGAGCTGATCGGAGCACCGGGGCGCCTCGATTGCCAGGTGGTGCCCATGTGCGTGGCGGGTAGGTGCACCCGGCAGAGGCGCCGGAGCCTCTGAAGAATGACGTCGATGGCCGAGCCCGAGCCGCACGCAAAGAGGAAGCCGTGGCACGTGATCTTCCGCGTGCTGCTCCTGCTCGCGACGGCGGTCTCGCTCTACTTCCTGTTCCCGAGCCTCGTCGACATCTTCACGCAGTGGCGGGCGCTCGCGGATCTCAACCCGTGGTGGCTCCTGCTGGCCGTGCTGTTCGAGGCGACGAGCGTCACCTCGCTCTGGGAGGTTCAGCGGATCGCGCTGCGCACTCCGAGCTGGTTCGTCGTCGGGACGGCTCAGCTCGCGGGCAACGCGGCGGGCAACGTGATTCCGGGCGGGGCCGCGACGTCAGGCGCCTTCTCCTACCGGATGCTCGTGCGAGCCGGGGTGCGGGGCGACGACGTGGCCGGCGGGCTCGCGGCCGTGTCGGTGGCGAACACCACGACGATCCTGGCCTTTCCCTTGCTCGCGCTGCCCGCGATTCTCGGAGGCCTCCAGGCTCCGCGCGGCCTGCTGCAGACCGCCTACATCGGCGCCGGCGCTTTCGTGCTCGTGGTGGTGTTCGGTCTCGCCGCCTTCCTCTGGGACCGCCCGCTCCTGAACGTCGGACGCCTGATCGACGCCGTCGTACGCCGTCTTCCCGGGAAGCACGATGCGGGAGGTGCCGGCGAGCGGCTCCTGAAACAGCGGGACAGTCTGCGCGACGCCTTCGGCGAGCGTTGGCCCTTCGCGCTCGTCGGGGTGGTCGGGAAGCCGGCGTTCGACTACCTCGGCCTGATCTGCTGTCTCGCCGCCGTCGGCGCCCGGCCGAATCCGTCGCTCGTCGTGCTCGCCTACTCGGGCGCCTGTCTCCTGGCGCTGATCCCGTTCACGCCCGGCGGTCTCGGCTTCGTCGAAGCCGGGCTCACGGGCCTGCTCACGCTGGCCGGCGCGAGTGCGCACGAGGCCGTGGTCGCGACCCTGGCCTACCGGCTCCTGACGTTCTGGCTCCCCCTGCCGCTGGGCGGCATCGCCTACCTGCTCTACCGTCGCCGCTACGGAGGAGTGGAGGCGTCGGCGTCGGCCACCTCTCCGTAGGGCTGCATAGCCTCGCGTACAGCCGGCGCGGCCTCGGAGTCGACCAGCACGCAGAGCAGCGCGCGACCCGGCTTCAGCGACCGGCCGAGCTCCTGCAGCCGCTCGTCGGGAACACCGGTGTCGCGCGCACCCCAGACACCGCCTCCGAGCATGCCGAGCAACGCCCCGCCCACCGGCCCCCCGAGCAGCATCCCGGCGACGAACCCGACCGTTCCGCCGGCGACGACGCCTTCGCCGGCCGCAACCTGGTGCGTCTGCTTCAGCTGGACGCGGCCGTGCGGCGAGGAGGAGACGACGACGGCGTCGCGGTCCTTCGTCCCGAGCTTGCGCAGCTCGGCCAGGGCCTGCTCGGCAGTGGCGAGCGAGGAGCAGGAGACGACGACGAGCCGTGTCTGATCCGCCACGAGTCGAGCATTCCACCCGAGCATCCGCGAACCGAGGTGCAAGCCTCCCGACGGGGGGCGTGAGCGCCTGCTGTGGCCTGCAGCCGTCGGCGACGAGAATCCGGACTCGATGGGAACCATGTCGACTCAGCTCGTACTGGCGTTTGCACTCACCTCGTTCGCCGGCGCCCTGATGTTCCTCCACGGCATCGGGGTCAGCCTGCTCGAACGGCGGCCCACGCGGTGCGGAGTCTGCGGCGGAATCGTCCACCGCAGCTGCACCTGCCATCGCCGCTGAGTCGCGGGCGAAGCTCCGGATCTGACCGAAGAAAGAGCCCCGAACGCGACGGCGTCCGGGGCTCCATCACGAGCGATCAGGCGCGGAGGGTCACTCCATCCGCTTCCCGCCGTAGACCGCGAGCGCGTAGATCACGAGCACGTCGAGCGCGAAAATGATCAACGCCCAGAACGGATACGACGATGCGGTCGGGGACCCGAAGAGCGCGATCGCGTTCAGGCCGGCCGCGAAGATCCCGAACCAGCGTGCGAACCCCGAGCCGCTGAACACGCCCATGGCGGCGATGATGAGGAGCACGCCGATGATGAGCGTGATCCAACCCCACGAGCGCAGATCGGTGAACACGTAGCTGGAGTTGGGGGTGTAGAGCTTCGACCTCGACAGCGCCACGATGCCGTCGATGATGCTGAGGACGCCGGCGAGCCCGAGCATCGTCGCCGCGAAGAGGAGCCAGCCGAAGCCGCGCTCGTCGTCCTCGTAAGCCGCCTCTCTATGGGTTGCTGTAGCCAATGTTTCCTCCTTGGACAGGTAGCGGCACGTTGGCATCTCCTCTGCTGACCGCCCAGGAAGCGGGTGCGAAGCGGCCGCGGGTACGCACACGCCTCCCTCGGGCTTTCACCCACTTGTGACGACGACCCTCGGCCGGCGCCTTGCGACCCTGCCGCAGACGGGATAGGAGAAGATGTCTTCCGTGACGACAACGATGCCTACGCTCTCGGACGCCGAGATCGTGAGGCTGCTCGCGACCCTGAAGGGAGCCGACAGCGTCGAGCTGAAGCTGACAGTGCCGGAGCCCCACCAGCGCGCCACGACGACGGCACTCGAGCTCGACCCTCTCGAGGCGCAGATCCGCCAGGTCTTCTTCTTCGACACGCCCGAGCTCGCGCTCGACGCGCACGGCGTGGTGGCACGCGCGCGGCGGATCCAGGGCAAGGGAGGCGACTCGATCGTCAAGCTGCGCCCCGTCGTCCCGAGTGAGCTGCCGGACGACCTGCGGCTCTCGAAGGCGTTCCGCGTCGAGGTGGACGCGCTCCCCGGCGGCTTTGTCTGCTCCGGAACGCTGAAGGGCACGCCGGACCCCGCCGACGTGCTGCTCGCGGCCAGGGGAGAGCTGCCGCTGCCGAAGCTGTTCTCCAAAGAGCAGCGCCAGCTCTTCTCCGCGCACGCGCCGGAGGGAGTCGGCTTCGACGACCTCGTCGTCCTCGGGCCGATCTTCGTCCTCAAGCTCCGCTTCGTGCCGCCGGAGCTCGGCCGCAGGCTCGTGGCGGAGATGTGGATCTACCCGGACGGCTCCCGCATCCTCGAGCTGTCGACGCGCTGTGAGACGAACGAGGCGTTCCAGGTGGCCACCGAGACACGCGCCTTCCTCGTGCAGCGCGGCGTCGATCTCTCCGGCGAGCAGGAGACGAAGACCCGGAAGGCGCTCGAATACTTCTCGCAGGAGCGAAAGACGAAGGCGAAGAGGTGAGCTCGGAGACGGGGGCGGCCGGCGCCGACGGTCTCCCGTCCGGAATCGTCCCGCGCTGGGAGTGGCGCACCTTCGGCGAGAGCGTCGGCCTCGCCGGCGACCTTCTCTCGACGCGCGAGCCCGAGCTGGTCGAGGAGAGCGACGAGCTCTATCTCCTCTCCGAGGACAGCGACGCCTCCGTGAAGGTCCGTAACGGCCTGATGGACGTGAAGCAACTCGAGGCGGTGAACGCCGACGGGCTCGAGCAGTGGCGGCCGGTCCTGAAGAAGGCGTTTCCGCTGGAGGCGCAGGACATGTCGACCGTGCTGAACGCGCTGGGCGTCGCGCCCGGCGAGATCGATTCGGAGTCGTACACGCTCGACGACCTGCTGGGCGAGCTCGTGCGACCCAACCCCAGCCTCACCGCCGTCCAGGTGCACAAGCGGCGCGCCCACTACCACGTCGACGGTTGCATGACCGAGATCTCCGAGATTGTCGTCGGAGGACAAACGACGCGAACCGTCGCGGTCGAGGACGAGGATCCGGCGCTTGTCTCCGCCGTGTTGCAAGAGCTGTCGCTGGCAGACCTGCCCAACGTCTGCGCCGCGCGGGGACTGAAGACCCTGGTCGGCTTCGATCCCGTCTGCTTCGCCGTGATCGACATCGGGACCAACTCGGTCAAGCTCCACGTCGGCGAGCGTCGCGCAGGAGACGTGTGGCGCACGATCGTGGACCGCGCCGAGGTGACGAGGCTCGGAGAAGGCCTACGCGAGTCCGGGACGCTGCAGCCGGAGCCGGTCCGGCGAACCGCCGAGGCGGTCGTCGGGATGGTCGGCGAGGCGCGCCGGTCCGGAGCCGCCGAGATCGCCGCCGTCGCAACCGCAGGGATGCGAATCGCGAGCAACCCCGAGGAGCTCGTCGACGCCGTGCAGGAGCGCTGCGGCGTCGGCATCGAGGTGATCTCGGGCGAGGAGGAGGCGCGGCTCGCCTACCGCGCCGCGACCTCGGAGCTCGACCTCGGCACGGACACGCTCGCCGTCTTCGACACGGGCGGAGGCAGCACGGAGTTCACGTTCGGGCGAGCGGGACGGGTCGAGGAGCGGTTCAGCGTCGACGTCGGGGCTGCGCCGTACACGGAACGCTTCGGCCTGGACGGCGTCGTCTCGGAGGAGCTGGTGAGGACGGCCTGCGACGCGATCTCGGCGGACCTCGAGCGCCTCGAAGGACGGCCCCGCCCCGCCGTGCTCATCGGCATGGGCGGTGCGCTCACGAACCTCGCCTCGGTGCAACACGGCCTCGAGACCTACGACTCCGACGTCATCCACGGCACGGTCCTCGACCGGGCGGAGATCGATCGTCAGATCACGCTCTACAGCACACGCACGGCCGACCAGCGGCGCGAGATCGTCGGTCTGCAGCCGGGGAGAGCGGAGGTGATCCTCGCCGGCGCGTGCATCGTCCGGACCGTGCTCGACAAGCTGCACTGCGACGACCTCACCGTCAGCGACCGCGGCCTTCGCCACGGCCTCATCGTCGAGCGGTTCAGTGCAGCACCTCGGCCTTGAGCAGCACGACGAGAAGCCCGAGCCCCGTGTTCGCAGCCACGACCAGGAGTGTCCCGACCGGGCCGAGGCGCTCGACCCGTGCGTAGCGCAGACCTTCGAGGGCGAGCGCGACAAGACCCACGCCGAGCGCCAGCCAGATCGACGCGGTCTCGTCGAGGACGCCGACGGCACCGAGCAGCAGCGCCAGGCTCGGCGGAACGACCGCGAGCATGATCCCGAGCTCGCGCCCCGCGAGCCTGCGAACCCCGCCCACGCGCAGCGGACGTCCCTCGGACAGGCTCTCCGAGAGGCTGTGGGCGTAGACGTGTGCGATCCAGAGCACGACCGCGGTCGACAGGACGAGCTCCTCGACCGTCCACGGGCTGTTCGGGAAAGCCCCGCCGTAGGCGGCGACGGTGGCCATCGCGGTGATCGTCCCGAAGACGGTGCTCGCGATCCTGCCCTCGACGCCGACCACGAGGTGCGCAGCCGTACGCGAGATTCGCGCCTGCCCGGAGCGGGACGCCGTCATCCTCGTGGGATCGTTCTCGCCCCGAGCCCGCTGAACATCGTCCCCTCCGGGTGATGCCTCCAGCGGCCTCTCGGCGAAGGATCGCTACGTGGCCGACGCGTCGACCCGGACCACGACGATCGTCCTGCGGCCGGAGGAGGAACCGCCCCTGGGGGCGCAGTCCGAGGTGGGGACGCTGCGGACCGTCCTCGTCCACCGCCCGGACCTCGCCCACGAGCGGCTTTCCCCCACCAACTGCCACGAGCTGCTCTTCGACGACGTCATCTGGGTGCGTCGCGCACGCCAGGAGTTCGACGCATTCGTCGACGTCATGCGAGAGGCCGGCGTCGAGGTGCTGCTTCTGCACGACCTGCTGGCCGAGACGATGGAGGACATCGGTGCGCGCGAGTGGCTGCTCTCGCGTCGGTTGCGACCGGAAGAGGTCACCGCGGTCTACGCGCGTGAGCTGGTCGCGTGGATGACGGAGATGCCCGGGGCCGAGCTCGCGACCCGCCTCACCGGCGGGGTCACGGCAAGCGAGCTGCCCGGCGAGATGGGTGCTCTCGTCCAGCGCGCCATGCGGCCGACCGACTTCGTCCTCGCGCCGCTCCCGAACCACCTCTTCACGCGCGACACGAGCGCCTGGATCTACGGCGGCGTCTCGATCAACCCGATGTCCCGGCCGGCGCGGCAGCACGAGTCGCTCAACATCGAGGCCGTCTACCGCTTCCATCCGCGCTTTCGATCGGCCGAGTTCCCGATCTGGTTCGGAGGCGTCGACCACGACTGGGGCGGCGCGACGCTCGAAGGAGGCGACGTGATGCCCATCGGCCAGGGCGTCCTCCTCGTCGGCCAGGGCGAGCGCTCGAACGCCCGCGCGGCGAGCATCCTCGCGCAGAACCTGTTCGCCGCCGGGGCCGCCAGGCTCGTGATCGGAGCCCAGATGCCGCGCGAGCGTGCCGCGATGCACCTCGACACGGTGTTCACGTTCTGCAACCGCGACCTCGTGACGATCTACGAGCCGGTCGTCTCGCAGATCCTGCCGATTCTCTACACGCCGGACGGAGCCGGCGGCGTGCACGCCGAGCTCTCCGGGCGAACGTTCCTCGAGGAGGTGCAGGACGCGCTGGGGCTCGATCGGCTCACCGTCGTCACGACCGGCGGCGACGAGTTCGAGGCGGAGCGCAACCAGTGGGACGACGGCAACAACGTCGTCGCGCTCGCACCCGGTGTGATCGTCGCGTACGAGCGCAACGAGGCTACGAACACGAAGCTCCTGAAGGCCGGCGTCGAGGTGCACGCGATCGCCGGCCAGGAGCTCGGCCGTGGGCGCGGCGGCGGCCACTGCATGACCTGTCCCATCGCACGGGACGCGTGACGTCATTCGCGGCGCGGGTATTCACCCGGATGGGACGATGCCGCTCACCGACGCCCGCAGGACGCTGCAGAGGTGACAGCTCCGACGGCGACACCCGCGGCGGGCGATCCGAAGAAGCCGCAGACGGCGGCGGCGGGGACGACGCCGGGCTCACTGAGCCGGAAGCGCCGCATCCTCATCTGGACGCTCGTCGTCCTCGCGACGATCATCGCGCTCGTCTCGATCCTGACCACCTGGGTCAAGCGCCAGATGCTCGACACCACAGCCTGGAACAAGGCGACGGTCCAGGTCATCGAGGACCCGAAGGTGAAGACGGCGATCGCGGCGTACTCGGTCAACCAGCTCTACGAGAACATCAACGTCTCCCAGGCGCTCCAGCAGCGGCTCCCGCCGAATCTCCAGGGTCTGGCGGCACCCCTCGCCGGCGCGCTCGAGCAGCCGGCGACACAGGGCATCACCTTCCTCCTGGGGCGCCCACGGGTGCAGAACCTCGTCGTCAATGCGAGCACGATCGCGCACCAGAAGCTCGTCAACGTGCTCGAGGACAAGACCGGAAAGGGCATCTCGACCGGAAACGGCACGGTCACGCTCGACCTCCACCAGATGCTCGTCGACGTCGGAACGCAGCTCGGTCTCTCGCAGGATGCGCTTGCGAGGCTGCCGGCGAACGCCGGCACCATCACGCTGCTGAAGTCCAACCAGCTCTCGGCCGCGCAGACCGGTGTCCAGGCCGTGCGGGCCCTCAGCGTGTGGCTGTTCGTGGCCGTATTCGTGATGTACGGGCTCGCCATCTACCTCGCGCGCGGGGCCAGGCGGGCGACGCTGCGCAACGCGGGCATCGCTCTGGCGCTCGTGGGGCTGCTCGTGCTCGTCATCCGCACCCTGCTCGGCGACTACATCGTGTCCTCGCTCGCGTCGCCCGGCTACCAGCCTGCGACGCACCGGCTGTGGTTGATCGGCACGTCGATCCTCGGCCAGATCGGGGCAGCGACGCTGCTGTACGGCGCGATCGCGGCACTCGGAGCGATCTTCGCCGGCCCGACGCACCCTGCGACGTGGTTGCGCTCCAAACTCGCCCCGGTGCTGAACGAGCACCAGGGGTACGTCTGGGGCGGAGTCGGCTTCATCTACCTGCTCGCCGTCCTCTGGGGCGGCACGCACGCACTCCGTGTCTGGTGGGGCATCCTCCTGCTCGCCGGTCTGATCGCGCTCGGTGTGATCGCCCTGCGTCGCCAGACGCTCGAGGAGTTCCCGCATGGAGCGCTGGGCCAGCCTGTGCCCGCGGGCGCGCCGCTTCCCGCCAGCGGCGGGGCCCCGTCAGCGGCCGACGAGCTCTCGCGGCTGCACGAGCTGCACACGGCGGGCGCGCTCAGCGACACGGAGTACGCGCGGGCGAAGAAACTCACGCTCGGCTGACGAAGGAAAGAGGTCTTCGGCATGGAGCAGGCAAGCGTCGTCGCCACGTCCGAGTCCGTCGAGCGGGACGGCAACCCGCTGTGGTGGATCCTGCTCGTGACGGGGTCGCTCTGGGTGATCTTCGCCCTGATCGTCTTTCGCTTCGACTACACGACGGTGTCGGCGCTCTCGATCCTGCTGGGAACGGTCTGCATCGCCGCCGCGCTGTTGGAAGTGATCGCGGCCTTCGGGACGCACGGCTGGTGGCGCGTGTCCCACGCGGGCCTGGCGATTGCGTTCGCGGTGATCGGAGGGCTCGCGTACGCGCACCCGGAGAACACGTTCGACGTGCTCGCGACGATCTTCGCCTTCTTTCTGCTCTTCCGCGGAATCTTCGACATCGCGGGCGCCCTGGTCGTGCGACCGGCCGAGCTCTGGTGGGTCGGCCTCATCTCCGGGACAGTGCAGGTCCTACTCGCCTTCTGGGCCGCCGGCGACTTCGGGCACAAGGCGTTCCTGCTCGTCGTCTGGGTGGGCGCCTCGGCGCTCGTGCACGGGATCGTCCAGCTCGTGACCGCGTTCCGCATCCGTCCGGGGCACGCCGGATAGTGCGCGCCACATAGCGAAGAAAGGAGCTACGAGATGCTGGCCGTGTACACCTTCTGGGACGGGATCTGGACGGTGATCGTCTTCTTCGCCTGGGTCATGTTCCTGACCTGGGTGGTCCTGCTGATGATCGACAACTTCCGCCGGACCGACCACTCCGGCTGGGCGAAAGCAGGCTGGGCGCTCTTCATCATCTTCCTGCCGATCATCGGCGCGGTCACCTACACCGTCGCGCGGGGCTCGAGCGCCGAGTACGTCGACCCGCGAGCCGGCTCGACAAGCAGCTCGCCGGCCGACGAGCTCTCCCGCCTGAACGAGCTCCGTACCGAGGGTGCGCTGAGCGACGCGGAGTTCGAGACCCTCAAGGCGAGGACGATCGCCGTCTCATGACCCGAGCGGGGCCGCCCCGCACGTTGGGCGCTCCCGCCACCAGTCCGTGATCCGACTTCCCGCGCCGGGTGCGCCGAGCACACGGGGGTACGTCCACCTCGTCTTCCCGACCGGCCTGCGCCCTTGGCCGGCGGCGCAACGGTGCGCAGGCTTGGTACGTGGCAGTCGTGGAGCCGCTCACCCAGACGTACCCAGCGCCGCCCAGGCGCTCGGTGGTCCCTGCAGCCGGTCGCGCGGTGGTACGAACCGCCCTCCTCAACCGGCTCTGCGGCGCGGCCGACGGGACAATCGTCACGATCATCGCGCCCGCGGGCTACGGCAAGACGACGCTGCTGTCGCAGTGGGCAGAACGCGATCGCCGGCAGGTCCTCAGGATCGAGCTCACGCCCGAGGACGACGACGCGAACGTCCTCGGTGCGCTTCTCCAACCTCTCGTCGCCGAATCCGGGCTGCTTGTGCTGGTGGACGACGTTCAGCTCCTTCGCTCCCGGGCGGCCACGGACACCCTCGAGCGCATGCTCGGATCCGCCGCCCCCGGTACGACCGTGGGGCTGGCGACGCGGCGGCAGCCACAGCTTCCACTCGCGCGCCTCCGCGCGCAGGGCCGCCTCCTCGAAGTCGGCTCCGACGACCTCGCACTCGTCGGTCGCGACGCCGAGACCCTGATTCGCCGCACGGGCGTTCTGCTGCCGCCGCAGGAGGCGGCAGCTCTCGCGGAACGGCTCGAGGGCTGGCCGGCCGCCCTCTTCCTCGCCGCTCTCTCTCTTCGCAACGGAGCCCAGGCCTCGGCCGTCGGCGGCGACGACCGGTTCCTGGCCGACTTCCTCGAGACGGAGCACCTGGCGAGCCTTTCGCCGGCCCAACGGCAGTTCGCCATCCAGACGTCCGTCTGCCGGCAGTTGACGTCAGAGGCGTGCGACTCTCTCCTGGAGCGCTCCGACTCGCGTCGGATGCTCGAGTCGCTCGAACGCGCGGGCGTGGTAGTGCCGCTCGACAACCGGCGGCGGCGCTACCGCTATCCGCGCGTGGTCCGCGACTACCTGTGCACCGAGCTCGAGCGGTCGCAGCCCGACCGGGCGCGTGCTCTACACCACCTGGCCGCGGAGCGAGCCGCCGAGATCGGCGCGATCGAGGAGGCGGTCGAGCATGCGGCGGCCGCCGGCGATCCCGCCGAAGTTGCGACGTTCGCCGAGCAGCTCGCCGTCTCGGCCTGCGGCCGCGGGAAGCTCGACGTGCTCGAGCCGTGGCTCGATCTGCTGAGGGACGACCAGGTCGTCGAATCGCATCCTGACCTCTGCATCGCCGCCTCGTGGCTGCACGCCGTGCGAGGTCGGACCGGCGACGCGCAGCACTGGGCCGACGCGGCGACGCGCGGGCTCAAGGGCGGCGATGCCCGCCTTCACGTTCTGAGGGGGCTGCGCTGCCGCGACGGCGCCGACCAGATGCTCGACGACGCGAATGCCGCCTGCCGCAAGCTCCCGGCCGGCCACGCCTGGCGGCCCGCCGCCGTCCTCGCACGAGGCGCCGCGCTCCTGCTCGCCGACGACACCGGCAGGGCCGAGAACGAGCTCGTCGAGGCGATCGAGCTCGCGACCGCGGCCGGAGCAACCGAGCTGGCCGTCGTCGGCCTCTGCCTTCGCGCGATGCTCGCAGTCTCCGAGAACGAGCGGGAGGACGCCGAAGCCTTTACCGACGAGGCGGTGTCGATTGCCTCGATCGAGCCTCCGGCGGGATCGCTGGCCGCGTTGTTGCTCGCGGCGGTCGAAGCACGCAACTCCGTACGCCGCGACGACCCCGTCGAAGCTGCGAACGGGCTCGAGCGTGCCGAGCCCTTGCTCGAGCTCGTGACGCCCGCGGTGCCGTGGCTCGGAACGCTCGCTCTCCTCGAGCTCGCGCACGTGCGTCTCGCTCTGGCGGACGCCGACGGCGCTCGCGCTCTGCTGCGACGCGTCGCCGACGTCCTCCGCGTCAGACCGCGGCTGGGTGTGGTCGTGCACCGCACGGCGGAGCTCGACCGGCGGACCCGCGCTCTCGCCGAGCCCGAAGGGCGCTGGGCCTCGAGCCTGACACCGGCGGAGCGGCGACTCCTGCCCCTCCTGGCGACTCACCTGTCGTTCCGGGAGATCGGCGAGCGTCTCTACGTCTCACGCAACACCGTGAAGACGCAGGCCATCGCCGTCTATCGCAAGTTCGGCGTCACGAGCCGGAGCGCAGCGATCGAACGGGCCGTCGAGCTGGGTCTGATCGACCAGGGCGCAGCTGTGCCGAGCCCCGGGCTCTGGTGCGCGAACTGAGCGGCCAGATCCCGACGCCCGAGACGACCACTCCCCTCCTGTTCGGCCGGCCCGTCCGGGGCAGCGACGGGCAACTCGGACGACTCACCGACGTCGTCGTCACGCCCGAAGAGCGGAACGTCACACACCTCGTCGTGGAGGACCAGGGGGGCAAAGCGCGCCTCGTGCCTGCGGAGCGTCTCGTGCAGGGGCGAGCGCCGGACGACGCGGTCGTCCTCACCTGTAGCACCAAGGATCTGGAGGCCTACGACTCGATCCGTTCGTTCTCGTACGTCGGCTTCGCCGACACGCCCCACGAAAAGGAAGGAACGGACGTCGGCGTCGAGGACGTGCTCGTGATGCCGAGCTTCGGTGCACTCGCATTCAGCGACTACGCCGGTGACTTCGGCAGCGCGTACGGCGTGACGTACGACTCGATCCCGGCCGGATCGGCCGAGCTGCGCCGCGAGAGCCTGATCGTGTCCGAGAACCAGGAGATGGTCGGCAACCTCGACGGCTTCCTCGTCGCAGGACAACGGCTGACGCATGCCGTGTTGCAGCACACGCACCTCTGGGGAGGCGCAGCCGCGATCCCGATCGAGTCCGTCGTCGCGATCGACACCGACTACGTCACGATCGACCAGTCGACCGACACGTCGGCCTGGATCGCCTTCCAGTGAGGTCGGGTCCTGCCTTTCACCCCCGGAGGAGGACGCACTCATCGCCTCCGGGCTGCATGATCCCCGCATGAACACGTTCTGGGCGATCGTTGCGAACGCGATGGTGATCGGCGGAGCAGTCGGCGGGTTGGCCCTGGGCGGCTTCCTCTACATGACAGCCGAAGCGCGCGTCGCCGCAAAGCGACACTGATCCCTACGCGATCCGGCAGCATCAGCGCGGAAGAGCGCTCGCTGCTCCGCGGGTGCCTGCGCC
The DNA here is from genome assembly GCA_036271615.1 of Gaiellaceae bacterium. Classification (GTDB taxonomy): domain Bacteria; phylum Actinomycetota; class Thermoleophilia; order Gaiellales; family Gaiellaceae; genus Palsa-739. The sequence continues at coordinate 6,766 of DATBAH010000011.1, read as the reverse complement.
CTCGCATGCGCCGGGCACCGGGCGGATCGTGGATGCGATGGCTGCTGTCGCGGCAGTGCTCGGCTTTGTCTTCTGGACGGGCGCGGTGCTGCTCATCGGCTGGCAACTGGGACAGCCACGACGACGCCGGCGGCGCAGTACACGTTGACACCCGGCTCGCTGACCTGGCTCGGGCATAGCAGCGCCGAGATCCGGCTCGACAATCTGCTCCTGGTCACCGACCCGGTGCTCCGGCCGCGGATCTTTCACCTCCGCAGGCGAGGCTCCGTCGATCCTGCTCTGCTCGACGGGGTCGACGTGATCCTCATCTCCCACACCCATCACGACCACCTCGACCTTCCCTCGCTCGCGCGGCTCGACCGCAGCGCCCAGGTGCTCGTGCCCGCCGGTGCGGGTGGCGTCCTGCGCCGGCGCGGATTCCGTTACGTGCGGGAGCTCGTCCGGGGCCAGGAGGTGAATCTGGGCGCGGTACGGATCCGAGCGACCCACGCCGAGCACGCCCCCGGGCGGCGCCTCGGCACCGGGCGGACGCAGCCCGTCGGCTATGTGGTCACGGGAAGCCGGACGGTGTACTTCGCAGGCGACACCGACCTGTTCCAGGCGATGGGCGAGCTGGGCAGGATCGACGTCGCCCTCTTGCCCGTCGCCGGCTGGGGCCCACGCCTTCCCGCGGGACACCTCGATCCGGCGCGCGCGGTGCAGGCGCTCGAGCTGATCCAGCCGCGCATCGCGATCCCCATCCACTGGGGGACGTACGCCCCCTGGCGACCGCCACGCGGTAAGGACACATCCGCGCAGACCTTCGCGGAGATCGCGTCGAGGGTCACCCCTGCAGTCGACGTACGCGTCCTGCGACCGGGGCAGTCCTGCCCGCTCGACTGAAGCGCGTCCTCAGCCGACGGCCAACGCGCTGGGCGCGGCGACTTCCACCGGGACTCGATATGCCTCGAGCGCCTGCAGAAGCGCCTCGACGTGTGCGCGCCGGCGAAACCCGAACCTCTCGGTGGCCGGATCTCGAATGAAGAGCTCGACCGGATATGCGTGGGACGCCCGCCAGCCGAGCTTTCCCTCGACGACGTCTCCCCAGAGGGCGACTCGCCCGATCACTCGATCGTCCCGGTAGGGGAACGGCGTGCAGTCGATGTACGGTCGAGCGGCGGCAACCGTGCGAACGCCGTAGATGCCGCAACGGCAGCCGAGTGCCGGAGCGACGTGGTCATTCGCCGACAGCCGCCAGGGGCGCCACCGCACCCTCTGCACACCAGTGCAGTGCGCGGTGAGCGGAACGGTCGGCTCCCAGACCGTGCCGGAGAAGAGGCTCTTGAGAACGGTCCGGCCGTCGCACATTCCTACCCGCCAAACGCGCCACGCGTCGAACGGCTCGATGAGGTCGGGAACCCGATCACTTTCTAGGTCCGCACGCGTGACCGCCATGTACACCGGATCGCATCAATCCGGCCCGCGACATACCAGGAGGCTCGCACCTCCTTGCGGGGCAGGCGTACTGCTCTCAGGCCGAGTCTGCGACCGCGAGGACGGCGTCGCCCGACTGCAATCGCCGCCACAGCGTGGCGAGCCGGCGCGGCGACACCTCGCTCTTGTCGAGGATCGCGTTCGCTCCGCACGACTCGACACCGACCGGCAGCTCGAGCGGGCCGAGCGCCGACACGAGGACGATGCGCGCGCGAGAGCCGCCGGTGCGGAGCAGTCGGCTGGTCTCGTGACCGTCCAACCCGGGCATGCAGATATCCAGGAGGACCAGGTCCGGGTCGACTCGAGGCACGACGGCGAGCGCCTCTTCGCCGGATGCCACCGACGCGACGAGCTCGAACTCACTCGCCTGGACGACCGCGTCTTCGATTGCCGAACGTGCCACCGCGGAATCGTCCACGACAACCACGCGTACCCGATCGCTCCTCGTCATCGGCTTCATCCGCAGTCAGCTCTCCGGGAGGATGCTTGCCCGATGGGCAAACCGCCAACCGGGGTGCACGCACTACACCTGTCACAATTCCGTGTCAGTACTCGACGCCGGACTCGACCTCGGACTCTGCGAGGAAGAGCAACGCAGCCCGAACGCGCCTGCTCACGGCCTTGTCGTCGGTGAAGCCGAGCTTCGCGAAGAGCGAGTTGATGTTCTTCTCGACCGCGCGCTTCGTCAGGAACAGGGAGTCGGCGATCGCGGCGTTGGACTTTCCCGACGCAACGCCGGCGAGGACCTCGCGCTCGCGCTTCGTGAGCTGCGTCAGCGGCGAGTTCCGCGCGCGCAGCCGCGCCTCCACCAGCACGTCGACCACCTTCGGGTCGACCACCGACCCGCCCGCCGCAACTTCGCGAATCCCCTCCATCAGCTGGATCCGATGGCCGACCCGTTCCTTCAGGAGGTAGGCGCGGCCGGCCGAGCCGTGCTCGAACAGCTTGAGCGCGTAATGAGGGCTCACGTACTGGCTGATGACGAGGACGCCGATCTCGGGATGGCTCTCGCGCAAAGCCGCCGCTGCCTGGATGCCCTCGTCCGTGCTCGTCGGCGGCATCCGGATGTCCGTGATCACCACGTCGGGCCGGTGGCGCTCGACCGCCTCCAGGAGCGTGGGGAGATCCGAGCAGTACTCGAGGACCTCGACCTCTTCCTCCTCCCGCTCGAGCGCGCTGCGGATTCCCTCGCGGATCAGGTACGCGTCCTCGGCGACGACGAGGCGGTAGAACGCCTCCTTCCCCGACGGCTCAGGCGTAGACGACACCGCTGTACGTCCGGTTGCTCGCCCCGACTCTGACCCGGATCGAGCTCGCGCCGAAACCGTCTCCGTCGTCACTGACGCGAAAGCGCACCACGCTCCGATCTTGCCAGAACTACGGCGACGCCCGCTCGTGCACCTCAGCGGACCTGGATTTCGCGCGCGATTGTCGTCATGCTGGTGTCAAGTGTCGATCTCGGCAACCGAGATCGCAGCCCGCGGCCCGGCTGCGCCTCGCGCTCTGCAGCGGCGTGAGCAGCGCGGATTCGCGCTCCGCTACGCATGCGAGGTCGCGCTCCTGGCGGCGCTCTACTTCGGCTCGGCCAAGCTCGGCGACAAGCTCGGGTTCTCGGGCCCCGTGGCGGCGATCGTCTGGCTGCCGGTCGGCATCGGCATCGCCTACCTCTACCTGCGGGGGCTCGTTTTCTGGCCGGGCATTCTCCTCGGCGACCTGCTCGCCAACGACTACATGCGACTCCCGCTCGGATCCGCCTTCGGTCAGACGGTCGGCAACGTTCTCGAGGTCGTCCTCGCGGCGTATCTCCTGCGGCAGGCCGCCCGCGCGGGCAATCCGCTCGCACGGCTGGACGGCCTTGCTCGCCTTCTGCCGCCGATCGCGGCAGCGACGATGGTGAGCGCGACGATAGGCACCCTTTCGTCCCTCCTCGGCGGCGTCATCGGCGCGGCCGATTTCCCGACCGTCTGGCGTACGTGGTGGCTCGGTGACGCTTGCGGAGCACTCGTCGTGGTGCCGTTCGCCCTGGCGTGGTCGCAACCGCGCACCTGGCTCTCCCGCAGGCACGCGGCCGAGGGCCTGTTGATGCTCGCGACGACAGGGGCGCTGACCGCCGTCGGCTCATCGGCTCCGAGGTCGCTCGTGTACCTCGCGTTTCCCGGCCTGATCTGGGCAGGACTTCGCTTTGGTCAGCGCGGCGCAACACTCGCTCTCCTGGTGGTCACGGGCGTGACGATCTGGGACACGAGAAACAACACCGGCCCGTTCCACTTCGACTCGATCACCCACAGCATCCTGTCGACGCAGCTCTTCATCGCCGTCGCGACGGTCACGACGCTGTGCGTGGCAGCCGTCGTCTCCGAGCGCGAGCAATTCGCGCGGCGGTTGGCGGAGTCGCGTACAGAGACCCTGAGGGCCGCCGACGGCGAACGTCACAGACTCGAGCGCGACCTGCACGACGGCGCCCAGCAGCGGCTCGTCGCGCTCCTCATCCGTCTTCGCATCGCGGGAGATCAACTCGAGCGGACGCCGGAGTCGACCGCCGAGACCCTCACCACGGCCGAGGCCGAGTTGCAGGTCGCTCTCGACGAGTTGCGAGAGCTGTCTCAGGGCACGCATCCGGCCGTGCTCATCGATCTCGGTCTCGTCACGGCAATCCGCAGCGTCGCCGCACGCACGAGCCAGCCCATCCAGCTCGTCGAGCTGCCGAGCGTTCCCCTGGACGAGGTCGCCGAGAGGGCCGCCTACTTCGTGTTTCTGGAGGCGATCACAAATGCGCAGAAACACGCGCCGGACGCGGAGATCGACGTCCGCCTCCACGTTGCCGAGCGCGGCCTCGTGATCGAAGTGAGCGACAACGGACCGGGCGGTGCAGCCGAGGTGCCGGGCCACGGGCTCGCGGGCTTGCGCGAGCGCGTGGAAGAAGGAGGCGGAGCCTTCGGAGTGCGCAGCATCAGGGGAGTCGGAACGACGGTGACCGCCGTCGTCGCCTGCTGACGCAGACCGAGATCGAACGACGGAGCCTGCGCCGCGGCTGGCAGGCTTGCGCGGTGGGACTCACGACCGGCACGGGACCGTTCGGCGACCGGCCTGCGGGCCGCTTCAACTTCACGCCCGACCCGCCGACGGGCTCCGTCCTCTTCTTCGACCCGGTGTCGTACCGGCTGCGCGGGTTCTTCGCGGGGGAAGCCGTCTTCGACACGGTCGGCGCGAAGCTCCTGTACGAGACCGCGCACCTCCCCGTCTACTACGTGCCGGAGGAGGACCTGCGGCACGACCTGCTCGAGCCGAGCGACAGGCAGACGCGCTGTCCGCACAAGGGCGAGGCGTCGTACCGTTCCATCCGGGTCGGGGATCGCCTCGAGTCGGACGCGGTCTGGACCTATCTCGAGCCGATCGCTCCGGCGGCCTTCCTCGCCGGGCACGCCGCGTTCTACTGGGGGAAGCTCGACGAGTGGTTCGTCGAGGACGAGCAGGTGCTCGGACATCCGCGCGACCCGTACCACCGCATCGACACGTACCGCACGACGCGCCCGGTGCGCGTCTCCCTCGACGGGGAGCTGGTCGCGGAGAGCGCGCGAACGGTCGCGCTGTTCGAGTCCGGTCTGCCGCCGCGCTTCTACCTGCCGGCCGAAGACGTGCGCATGGATCTGCTCGAGCCGTCCGAGAAGAAGACGCGCTGCGCATACAAGGGCGTCGCCTCGTACTGGCACGTGCGGGTGGGCGACACGCTCCACGAGGACATCGCCTGGACGTACCCGGAGCCCGAGCTCGACGGCCGCGCGATCCGCGATCTCGTCTGTTTCTTCAACGAGCTGGTGGATCTGGAGTGGGACGGACAAGCGCAGGAACGACCGGTCACTGCGTGGTCGCGCTGACGCCGATCCAGGCTTCGCCGTGGTCACTCCCGATGAGATCCGAGCGATCGCGCAGAGGCTTCCTCGCAGCTACGAGGTGTTCGTGCACGGTCAGATCAAGTTCCGGGTCGGCCAGATCGTGTGGCTGGCGCTCTCCAAGGACGGCGAGCGAATGGGCTGCGGTTTCCCGAGGGAGATGCGACAAGCCGCCGTCGACGCGGAGCCGCACAAGTTCCAGTTGCCGGGGCCGGGCGACATGCGCTTCAACTGGATCCATGTCCGCCTGGAAGCGCTCGACGCCGCTGAGATGCGAGACCTCGTCGAGGAGGCGTGGTCGAGGGCCGTGCCGCTCTACGTCGCGCAGGAGTACGGCCGCACCCGGGGCTATCGGTAGGTAAGCAGCGGGCCCGGGGGAGAGCACCGAAATGCTCTCCTCCGGTTGATCGGCCGGCTAGCCGCAGTAGGTCCAACCACGTCCCGGTCCCGCTGTGGCCCGGGTTCGGCGCGTAACCGGCGTCGATCTCGATCACCACCATCTTCGACACATCGCCCACGAGCGTCTTTCCGGTCTTGTTCACGAAGGACGAGACGAGCGCGCCGATGTAGCTCGCGGTGAGTCCGACTCCGACCGGCGGCTGTCGCCCGATGTCGTCTTCGGTCCACCTATGTGCCGTCGGTAAAGCGATAAGGCTCGTAGGCCGATTAGCTCGTGGTGCGAAAGGTTTTCGCGGGTCAGTTCCCCTTGTTTCAAGATTGTGGCCGGGTTAGCCGCATCCTCGCCTGGGTTGTGCCGGCGGCGGCCGCCGCGATTGCCGCGCTCAACCAGGGATTCGTCGTCGCCGGGGACTCGCACTTCTTCGTCAAAGCCGGGCAGACACTCTTGTCATCGCACTGGAGCCGGGCCTTCGCCTCGCCAGCCGTTCAGGCAGGCCCCCTGCAGCTTGCGCTCTTCGGCTCGGTCGGCCGCTGGAACGCAGCGCTTGCGCTCGTCCTCACCACCGGGACCGCACTCCTGGTGGTCGCGGCCGCTCGAGTGGCCGGTGTGAAGAACCCCGCACTGCTCGGCGGAGTGGGGCTCTTGGCCGTCGTGACAGGCTTGACCGGACTCGGCTTGGGGGGACATCCCGCTGACATCGGGGTCCCGCTGATCTGGATCGTCGCCGCCGGGCAAGCACGCAGCGGACACGCGTGGAGAGCCGCGCTTTTCGTCGGCCTTTCAGCGGGGCTCGAGACGTGGGGGATCCTGGGTGTCGCAGTGCTGGCCCTCGCACCACGCAAGCGCGACGCACTTGTCGGCCTCGCCATTGCCGGGTCCACCGCTCTCGCGCTGTTCGCCCCGTTCTTGGTTGCCGGCCACTTCGAGATGCTGTCCTTCCAATGGCACGTGAGCGCGCCGGCGCCGATGTCCATGCTCCTTCGCGAGGGCACCCCCTTCGGCT
>DATBAH010000010.1:0-1750 GCA_036271615.1 Gaiellaceae bacterium | reverse complement strand
GCCATATAACCAGGAAGGTTGCAAGCTGTCGTAGTTGGTCGCGGATCGCGGACGCTGTAGCTTCCCCTCGGATGGACAGGAGGCTGGGACTGTCTCTGCCGGCGGCGGCTCTGCTCGTCCTCGCGGGCTGCGGCTCGGGCTCGAAGACCGAATCGCTCGTTTTCACCAAGACGACGACCACGACGCTCGCCAGCCCGACGGCGGGGGAGCCCGTTCGGTGCCTGAAGGTCCACGCGAAGATCCCGCCCGAAGGGTCGAGCATCGCAGTCTCGGGCAAGGGCAGCTCCTCGTCGACGAAGCTTCAACTCACCCGCCAGTCGGACGGCTCGCTCATCATCTCCTGCAAGCCGTAGAGCGCCCGCGCGAGGGCTAGGGTTGGCGGCATGGCTGGTGTCACGCGTGTCCAGAACCTCCTGAGCCTCGCGCTCGACCCGAGCAGCGGACCGCCCGGCCACAGCTTCAGCGCTGCGTCGCTGACCGAGTCCTTCGGCGCGGTAGCCACCGGCATGGGCGTCTACGAGCTCGAGCCGGGCAATGCCTCCTGGCCGTACCACTTCGAGACGACCGAGGAGGAATGGCTGATCGTGATCGAGGGTGAGCTGACGCTCCGCACGCCGGAAGGCGAAGCGGTGCTGCGCGCCGGCGACGTCGCCTGCTTCCCGACCGGCGCAGCCGGGGCGCATGCAGTACGCAACCACACGGATGCGCCGGTGCGGTACGCGATGCCCTCGACGCATGCTCCCTACGGAGATGCGTGCGTCTACCCGGACAGCGGGACGGTGCATGTCGCCGCCGCGGGCTTCAACCACCGCGGCCGCCTCGGCGAGCCCGTCGACTACTGGGAGGGCGAGCAGTGAGCGTCGCCAACCTCTTCGAGGTCGAGCTCCAGCCGGACAAGGACGACGCGCCGGGCTACGCCGTGAGCTACGTTCGCGTCGGCCAGCTCGTCGGCGGCGAGCAGCTCGGTCTCTCGGTGTACGAGCTCGCCCCGGAGCAGAGCATCTGTCCCTACCACTACGAGAACGCCGAGGAGGAGTGGCTGATCGTCCTCGCCGGCCGCCCGACCCTGCGCACGCCGGCCGGCGAGCGCGAGCTCGAGCCCTGGGACTGCGCGTTCTTCCCGACCGGCGAGGACGGCGCGCACAAGGTGACGAACGGGACCGAGAAGACGGTGCGCGTCTGCATGTGGTCGAACCGGCTCGCCGTCGCGACTTCCGTCTATCCGGACTCGGAGAAGGTCGGCGCGTGGCCGCCCGGCAAGCTGTTCCGCCTGGCCGACGCCGTCGACTACTTCACCGGCGAAGCCTGAGCCGAGGGCTCAGCTCGCGCGCGCGACGAGGACGTCCTCGAAGTACTCGCCCGCCCGCCGGCCCGTGCGGCGGTTGACGTGCCGGCGCAGGCGCTCTTCGAGCTCGAGCCCCGCGCGCGCGAGGATCTCCGGGTAGAGGTCCCGGCGGTCGTTGACCACGACGAGGATGGGAGCCCTCCGCCGGAGCTTGACGGCTGCGTTGGCGAGAACCGCCGCCACGCCGTTGCGATACGCCTCGAGCGCGGCGAGCGACGTCCCCGATGCTGCAGCGCCGATCTCCCGCTCCCGCCGGTCGTCGAGCTCGAGCAGCTCGTACGCGTAGCGGTGCTGCTCGTGGTAGTCGATCAGTCCCGGATACGGCGGCGAGGTGAGGACCCCGTCGAACGGCCCCACGAGCTCGGCCTCACGTCCGTCCCCATGCAGCACCGTGGCCTCCCGCTC
>DATBAH010000009.1:0-2299 GCA_036271615.1 Gaiellaceae bacterium | reverse complement strand
CACGCCCGCGTGGGCTGACGGCGCCGAGAGACCGGTCGCGGCGAGTGCCGCCGCGTACCGGTCCGAGCCGACCACGAACGCACCGTACGGCTCGACGTTCGTGAAGCCGAGGGCGGCGAGACGCTCGAGCGTCCCCTCCAGGTCCTCGGAGAGCTTGTCTCGAACGGAGTAGAGCTGGACGGAAACAGGACCACGGGGCATGCAGAACTCCTATCGCACTCCGATGTGCGACTCCGCCGAGCATCAACGGCTGCCGAGTCGTTGCCGACCATCCTTCCACGGTCTATGTTGTTTCGTGCAACATTTTCGCTTCAACGAGGAAACGGACACCTCCATGGCGCAGCAGCCCACCCGCGACGACAAGTTCTCCTTCGGCCTCTGGACCGTCGGCTACAACGGGTCCGACCCGTTCGGTGGCCCGACGCGGGGCCCGCTCGACGTGGTGCACGTGGTCGAGAAGCTCTCCGAGCTCGGCGCCTACGGCCTCACCTTCCACGACGACGACCTGTTCGCGTTCGGCTCGACCGACGCCGAGCGGCAGACGCAGATCGACCGCCTGAAGGGCGCGCTCGCGGACACGGGCGTGATCGTGCCGATGATCACGACGAACCTGTTCAGCGCTCCCGTCTTCAAGGACGGCGGCTTCACCTCGAACGACCGCGCCGTCCGCCGCTTCGCGCTGCGCAAGGTGCTCAGGAACATCGACCTCGCCGCGGAGCTCGGCGCGAAGACGTTCGTCATGTGGGGCGGCCGCGAGGGCGCCGAGTACGACACGTCCAAGGACATCCGCCAGGCGCTCGAGCGCTACCGCGAGGCCGTCAACCTGCTCGGCGACTACGTCACCGACAAGGGCTACGACCTCCGCTTCGCGATCGAGCCCAAGCCGAACGAGCCCCGCGGCGACATCCTGCTGCCGACCGTCGGCCACGCGCTCGCGTTCATCCAGTCCCTCGAGCGTCCGGAGCTCGTCGGCGTGAACCCCGAGGTCGGCCACGAGACCATGGCGGGCCTGAACTTCACCGCCGGCATCCAGCAGGCGCTGTACCACGGCAAGCTCTTCCACATCGACCTGAACGGCCAGCGGTCGATCAAGTACGACCAGGACCTCGTGTTCGGTCACGGCGACCTGCACACCGCGTTCTCGCTCGTCGACCTGCTCGAGCACGGCGGCCTCGCCGGCGGCCCGGGCTACGACGGCCCGCGTCACTTCGACTACAAGCCGAGCCGCACCGAGGACGAGACCGGCGTCTGGGACTCGGCGGCCGCGAACATGCGCATGTACCTCCTGCTCAAGGAGCGCGCGCAGTCGTTCCGCGCGGACCCGGAGGTGCAGGAGCTGCTGAAGGCCGCGAAGGTGCTCGAGCTCGCGACGCCGACCCTGTCCGAGGGCGAGTCCTACGACGACCTGCTCGCGGACCGCAGCGCGTACGAGGAGTTCGACGCGGCCTCCTACTTCGACGGCAAGGGCTTCGGCTTCGTGCGTCTGCAGCAGCTGGCGCTCGAGCACCTGCTCGGCGCCCGCTCCTGAGCCGGCCGCTGCGAGGCTGACCCGCATGACGCTCGTCGCCGGGGTCGATTCGTCGACCCAGAGCTGCAAGGTGGTCGTCCGCGACCTCGACACGGGCGCCGTCGTGCGCACGGGCCGGGCGTCGCACCCCGACGGCACGGAGGTGGACCCGGAGGCGTGGTGGCGGGCGCTGCTCGCCGCGATCGCCGACGCGGGCGGCCTCGACGACGTCGCCGCGATCTCGATCGCCGGGCAGCAGCACGGCATGGTGGTGCTGGACGCCGAGGGGAGGGTGCTCCGGGACGCGCTCCTCTGGAACGACACCCGCTCGGCGCCGGCCGCGCTCGCGCTGATCGAGGAGGCGGGCGCGCAGGCGCTCGCGGACGGCACCGGCACCCTGCCCGTCGCCTCCATCACCTCGACGAAGCTGCGGTGGCTGCGTGACGCGGAGCCGGACACGGCGGCGCTCGTGGCCGCCGTGGCGCTGCCGCACGACTGGCTCACCTGGCGCCTGCTCGGGTACGGGCCGGAGGGCGGGTCCGCCTCCGGTCCCGTGCTCGAGGCGCTCGCGACGGACCGCTCCGACGCGTCCGGCACCGGGTACTTCGATTCCGTCCGCGACCGCTACGACCGCGGTCTGCTCGAGCTGGCGCTGGGCCACGACGTCGTCCTGCCGCGGGTGCTGCAGCCGTCCGAGGTCGCGGGCCGCACGGTCGCCGGCATCGACGGCGTCCCGGCCGGGATCGTCGTCGGTGCCGGCGCGGGCGACAACGCCGGCGCCGCGCTCGGACT
>DATBAH010000008.1:0-5150 GCA_036271615.1 Gaiellaceae bacterium | reverse complement strand
CCCGAGCTCGAGCACGTAGACGGGCCGCGGCAGGCGCGGGTCGAGGCTGCGGACGTACGAGCGCATCCGGCGCGAGGCTAGCCGCCGGGCCTACGCCTCGAGATTGCCTTCGTCGGCCCGAGTGAGGATGATGTCGGGGGTGGGGGCCCTGCTCATCCGGAAGCTGCTTTTCGGCCTGCTTGCAATGTTCGTGGCGCTGTCGGCGAGCTTCTTCTTCTTCGGCGCGAAGTATCCGCCGCTGCGCGGGACGTCGCTCGAGCACGCATATTGGGTGTGGCTGCGCGGCTTGCCGAGCGGCCGGAGCCTCTCGCAAGGCCTGCTCGAGCCCCATCTGCTGTCGCTCGTGGGGGTTGCGTTCGGGCGCACGATGCTGCTGCTCGCGCTGACCCTCGTGATCGAGGTCGCCATCGCGGTCCCGGTGGCCTGCCTGGCCGCTGCGAATCGCGGCTCCCCTCTCGACTTCATGCTCCGCTTCGGCATCTATGTCGCCTGGGCCGTGCCCGGGTTCGTGATCGCGATCCTGTTGCAGGAGGGGTTCGGGCGGATCCCGGGCGGTTGGGGAACCGGCTGGTTCCCGTCCGTCGGCTGGGCAGGCAACTGCCCCAACGGACAGGGGATCGACTCGCGCACCTTCCAGTGTCCGACGGCGGGCCACGGAGTGGTTCACGTCGGTCAGGTGATCTACCACCTCGCGCTCCCCGCGCTGGCCCTCGCGCTCGGGTTCATCGGCGTGCACGCGCGTTATCTGCGCCACTCCATCCTCGACGTCCTCGACGAGCCGCACGTCATGGTCGCGCGCGGCAAGGGCCTCAGCGAGCGCGCGGTGCTTCTGCGCCACGGCGTCAGGAACGCGCTCGTCGCGTTCGTGCCCGCGCTCCTGTCGGACCTCGGCCTCCTCTTCGGGGCGGCGCTGGCGGTCGACTACATCTTCCAGCTCGGAGGGCTCGGGACCTACTTCATCAACCTGCTCAAGCTGAACGCCGACGGCCTCGTCCCTGTCGACACCTACGCCGTGGTGTTCGCGCTGCTCCTGGGCGCCGCCGTGATGCTCACGGCCTCTCTGCTCGGCGAGGTCGCCGTCGCACTGCTCGACCCGCGCGTGAGGTCGGACTGAGATGGCGATGGTCGAGGCCGAGTCGGCGCCGCCTCACGCGGAATCCCGCCCGAGCGCGTCCGCGCGGGTCTGGCGGCGGCTGGCCGGGCAGCCGGTCGCCCTGGGTGCCGGCATCGTCCTCGTGGTCCTCTTCGTGATCGGAGCGCTCGCACCGGTGATCGTGCCAGGCGGAGCGAAGATCGACCTCACGGAGGCCGGGCGCAACGTCGCCCCGACGCTGAACGGCTGGCACCTCTTCGGCACCGACGGCATCGGGCAGGACATGCTCGTGCGCACGCTCTACGGGCTCCATACGAGCGAGCAGTCGGCCATCGCCGCGACCCTGCTGGCGACGGTCGTCGGCGTCGTGCTCGGCAGCCTTGCGGGATACCGCGGCGGCTGGGTCGATGCAGTGGTCATGCGCCTCGCCGACCTGCTCGCAGTCTTTCCGGCGCTGATGATCTTCCTCGCCGTCTACACGTACTTCACAACCGTGACTGCCTGGAAGGCGACCTTCGCGTTCGCGTGCTTCGTCTGGATCCCGGTGGCGCGCGTGGTACGCGCCGAGATCTCGTCGCTGCGCGGGCGCGAGTTCGTCCAGGCCGCCCTCTCCCTCGGCGCCTCGGACCGTCGGATCTTCTTCCGCCACCTGCTTCCGAACGCGAGCGGCACGATCATCGTCGCCGCGACCTCGGTGCTCGGCCTGGTGTTCGTCCTCGAAGCCACGCTCGAGTTCTTCGGCCTGGGAGTCTCGACGGCGATCGAGGCGACGCTCGGGAACCTGATCGGCGACGGCCAGAGAGGCGTCTTCGAGCTGGGCGAGGGCTGGTGGACGTGGGCCGGACCGGCGTCGGTGCTCGTCGTGGTCGTGGTCTGCGTCAATCTCGTCGGCGACGGCCTCGCCGATGCTCTTCGCACCAACAGACGCCGCTAGCGACCACGCGATCGTCGATGCGCCAGGCAGGAATCGAACCTGCGACCTCGCGCTCCGGAGGCGCGCGCTCTATCCCCTGAGCTACTGGCGCCGGGGAAGGGAGCCAGTCTACCGGCGGTCGGCCGTTGGTACGTTCCGGCCGTGGACGTCTCCGCGCGGATCGGCACGCTCGAGCTGGCCGAGACGTTCGTCATCTCGCGCAGCGCGCGCTCGAGCGAGGACGTCGTGGTCGTCGAGCTGCGGCACTCGGGCGTCTCGGGCTTCGGCGAGGCACAGCCGCTCGATCACTACGGCGAATCGGTCGAGTCGACGCAGGCGTACGTCGAGGAGCAGGCGGCGCTCGTCGGCGACGACCCGTTCGCGCTCGAGGAGGTGATGGAGCGGCTCCCAGCTCGCGAGTTCGCCGCTCGAGCGGCCGTCGACGCCGCGCTCCACGACCTCCAGGGCAAGCTGCTGGGCCAGCCCGTCTGGCGGCTGCTCGGACTGCGTCGTCCGGGTCCGCCGACGAGCTGGACGGTGTGGCTCGGCGATCCCGACGACATGGCGCAGCGCGCCGAGAGGGCGCTCGACCGGTTCCGGCGCCTCAAGCTCAAGCTCGGCGGTCGGGACGGCCTCGACGTCGAGCGCGTCCGGGCGGTGCGCGGCGTCGCCGGCGACCTGCCGCTGCAGGTGGACGTCAACGAGGCGTGGAGCCTCGACGAGGCGCTCGAGGCGCTGCCGGTCCTCGCCGAGCTCGGCGTCGAGTACGGCGAGCAGCCACTGCCCGCCGGCGACCCCGGCGGCCCCGAGCTGAAGGCGCGCTCACCGGTTCCGATCTACGTCGACGAGGACTGTCACACGCTCGACGACGTCGTCGGCTGCGCGGAGCGCGCGCACGGGATCAACGTCAAGCTCGCGAAGTCTGGCGGGATCCGCGAGGCGCTGCGGATGGTGCACGCGGCCCGTGCGCTCGGCCTCAGGTGCATGCTCGGGTGCATGGTCGAATCGGGCCTGGGCATCTCCGCCGGCGCGCAGATCGCGTCGCTCTTCGACCACGTCGACCTGGACGGCAACCTCCTGCTCGCGCACGACCCGTGGCCGGGTGTCCCCTTCGTCGACGGCGTGCAGCTTCCACCGGAGGAGCCGGGACTCGGTGTCCGCGCGGTATCTGCTGCTCGCTGAGGGCTCGTCCGGCGACCCGCTGTACGGCAAGACCATGCGCGGCGTGCTCCGTTACCGGCGGGACGACGTGGCCGCGATCCTCGACTCGACACGAGTGGGGGAGACGGAGGACGGCGTGCCGATCGTGGGCAGCGTCGAGGAGGCCGTCGAGCTCGGCCCGACGACCGCGCTCGTCGGGGTCGTGACGCAGGGCGGGTACTTCCCGCCCGCGTGGATGGAGCTCCTCCGGGACTGTGTCGAACACGGACTCGACGTCGAGAACGGGCTCCACGTCTTCCTCGCCGACGATCCGGATCTCCGCGTGCTCGCCGCGGAACGCGGCGTCGAGCTGCGCGACCTGCGCCGTCCGCCCGCGGACCTCTCCACCGCGACGGGTGAGAACCTCTCGGTCGACGCCACGATCGTCCTCACGGTCGGCTCCGACTGCGCGATCGGGAAGATGACCGTCTCGTGCGAGCTCGATCTCGAGGCGCGGCGGCGCGGCCTCCGTTCGGTCTTCGTCCCGACCGGACAGACGGGCATGGTGATCGCGGGCTGGGGGATCGCGGTCGACGCCGTCGTGGCCGACTTCCTCGCGGGCGCGGCGGAGCGCCTCGTAGTCGAGGGAGGAGAGCTCGGCGATCTGCTCTGGGTCGAGGGCCAGGGCTCACTCGTGCATCCGGTCTTCTCGGGGGTGACGCTCGGCCTCTATCACGGAAGCGCTCCGCACCTGCTCGTCCTCTGCCACGAAGCCGGCCGCACGCAGATCGAGGGCGCCGGCGGCGGGCCGCACCCGATCCCGGCCCTCCGTGAGCTCGTCGAGCTGCACGAGAGGATCGCCTTGCCGGTGCGCCCTGCGCGGGTCGCTGCCGTAGCGCTCAACACGCGCGCGCTCGGTGAGGCGGAGGCGCTGGCGGCGGTCGCCGCGGCGGAGGAGGAGACGGGACTGCCGGCCGACGATCCGGTCCGCTTCGGGGCCGCGAAGCTCGTCGACGCCGTGCTCGCCGCCGCGCCGCAGCGGCTGTGACACTTCTTCCGCACAGGTTCGTATGAGAGGTGACGTGAAGAGGCTCGTCCTGACTCTGTTGCCGGCTGCACTGGGAGTCGCCCTTGCCGGTTGCGGCGGTAGCGGTGGCAAACACTTCGTCACGACCAGGAGCAGTGAGGGCTCTTCGCTGGTGGTCGCGATCGGTCGAAACGCTTTGGCCGGAGTCGATCTCGGCAACGGCGCAACTCTCCTCTCACCCACTCGTCTCGCGATCGTGACGTCGGGAAGCAGCTCCTGCCCGGCGGTTCCGAACAGGCTGGTGGTGGAGAACCCGGACACGATCCGGATCCATCTCACGCTGGGAGTGTTTCGCCCGATCGGAAACTCGGGCCGGACGCGCCTGGTCACTCACGCGACTCACGCGATCTGCACAGCCGATCTCACGACGACGCCGATGGTCATCGCCATCGATCCGAAACGGGTCGACGTCCATCGACCACTGACGATCCGGCTCTACTACTACACCAGCAAGAAGCCGATCACGCGCACGGCGCCGGCCCTCTAGCGTCACGACGCGCCGACTTGACACCGAACAGATGTTCGCCTACCATGCGAACAGATGTTCGGGCAGCTGCTCATCCTGGTCTGCCTCGCGGCGCTCGCCGTCGGGCTAGCCGCACGCGGCTCCAACGGCGCCGGCCCGAAGCGGACCTACGTCGTGCGACCGGGCGACACGCTGTGGTCGGTCGCCGAGCGCACGTACGCGGGCGACCCGCGCGAGGGCGTGTGGAAGATCCAGCAGCGGAACCACCTCGGCTCGGCGACGATCGTCCCGGGCGAGAAGCTCGACGTGCCTTAGAGCTTCTAACGGAATGACCACGCGCCGACTGGGCGTGATGGGCGAGTGCGATGCAAGGACGCAGGGAGCGTGAATAGCAGCGCTATTCGCGCGACCGAGGACGCCGCAGCGCGCCGCACAGCGCGGCCAGACGGCC
>DATBAH010000007.1:0-42609 GCA_036271615.1 Gaiellaceae bacterium | reverse complement strand
CGGCGTGCTCGCCGACACACGGCCGCTGTGGGACGCGTGGCTCGAGGACGCGGCGCGCCGGACGCGGGTCGAGCTCGAGGTGCCCGCGGATCGGCAGGCCGCGGCCGTCGTCCTCGACGAGGCGCTCGGCGACTGGCGTCCGCTCCTAGTGCGGTTCGCGGCCGACCGTGCGCCGCTGTGGATCCGTCCCCGTCCCGACACGAACGCGGCGCTGCGCCGACTCGTGGCCTCGGGTGCGCAGATCGGCGTCTTCAGCGACGCGCCACGGGAGCTGGTGGAGATTGCGCTCGCGCACGCAGGTGCGGCACGCCAGGTGGAGGTGATCGGGACACTCGCGGAGGTGCAGGCAGCACTTGGCGGCGAGATGGTCGCGGTCTATTCGCGCGAGCAGCTGGCCGGTCTACGATGAGCGGATGGAGCACGACATCTCCGACCGGCGCTTCGATCTGATCCTCGAGCGGCTCGATCGGATCGCGGACGAGCTGGCGAAGACGAACAAGCGGCTCGACAACGACGAGAACTTCCTCCGCCTCGCGCGTGAGCTCGCGACGCTGAACGAGTCGCTGCAGGCGCTCGCCTACGCAGCCCTGGGCCAGCAAGCGCCGCAGGTCCGCCGCCGGCGCTCGGCGTAACCGCCGCCCCTGGGTCGCGCGGCATGTCTCGACTGGCCACGTCCCGGTGCCAGGCACCCGGACGTGACCGAAGTGGCCGCTCCGGTAGGAGGGCCTGCGCTCAGTCAGCTTCGACGAAGCGGCGAAGGCCGTCAATCTGGGCCTTCCGTGTCGTACCGAACTCGCAGAGGACGACGTCGGCATCGACGAAAGCGAACATGTCAGAAATGCCCAGGGCCGTCGCGTAACTGCTCCACCGCCAATCCTCGGGCTGGTCGACTAGACCAGCACCAACGGGGTTTCTCGCCACGTAGCGAAACGCCTCGAGCAACGCCGCTGGGGTGTCCTTGCGTCTCGACCAGTAGCGACTTCGGACGAGATACCCGGCTCTCGTGTGCCGCGCGTTGTATCGCCTCGAGTAGCCACCCACGAGACGGTGCATACCCTGGGCCAAAGACCCGTCCGAGACGTCGAGGATTGCGTGCCAGTGAGTCGTGAGCAAGCAGACGGCGAGGCACCGCCACTGGTACCGCGAGACGGTCGCGACGAAGATCCTCAGCCAGACGGCGCGGTCGAGGTCGTCGATGAAGTACGGAGCACCGCCGGCGGCGCTGACGCCGACATGCTGGATACCTGGAGCGAGGTCACGCGGGGTACGAGGCACGATCCTCAGAGTCGGCCACGGCGACCCGCTTCGCAAGATGGCCCGATGAGACAGCTGTCCCTCTCAGACACGTCCCGGTGCCTGGCACCGGGACGTGTCCGGTTCGGGCACGTCGCTGAAGGAATCGCAGCTGGCGTTCCGCCTAGCCCGGGAGACGCCAGATGTCGAGCACGCCGTTCGTGGCGTGGTCGTTCGCGTCGCCCTCCGGCAGGGCCACGCGGCCGTCGGCCACGATCGGGCTGTTCCAGTGGCCGGAGCCCGCAGGCAGCGTCGCGACGAGCTTCCCGCTCGCCGGCCGGTAGACCCGCAACCCGCCGCCACCCGGGTCGTAGACCCAGAGCAGCCCGCCGGCGATGACGGGACTCGTGCCGCCGTTGGCGACGCGCCACGCCGAGTGGAGACGCCCGCTGCGGAGCGACCATGCCTGGGTCGCGCCGCCGTCGGCGGCGATCAGCCACACGCGCTTCCCGCTCCGCCACACGGCGGGCGCCGTGAAAAGATCCGTGCCCGACGGAGTCGAGACGATCTGCTGCTCGCGCCCCCTGTGCGGCTTCGTGCCGCGCAACCGCGCCAGCGAGAGCAGCCGGATCTTCCCGTCCTTGCCGCCCTGTGCGACGACTTTCGGGGTCAGGTAGACCGGCGAGGTCGAGCCGAGATCGAGGTCGGAGGAGTTCAGCTCCTCCGTGTTCGTGGGTGTGTAGTTGCCGACGAGCTCGGCTCTCGACGACAGGACGAGCACCGCGTCGCCCCAGTTCGTCCGGCCGTTCCAGGGCGCGTTGCCCGTGGCGACGAGGAGCTTGCCGCTGCCGGGGACGACGACGGCGCCCGAGCGGCCCCAGATCGCCGAGTCGCTGGCGGGACACGTGGACGGCACGAGGAGGCGATGCTCGTTCGAGCAGAGCGAGTTCCAGATGTGCAGCAGCCGGCCGTTCCGCGCCGCGAGAACGACGACGTGACCCTGGTAGGGCGGCGTGTCGCCGATGTAGCCGCCCGTCGTGGCGATGACGTGTCCGCCCGTGAAGTTGAGCGAGGACGCGATCTTCTCGCGGAAGGGCAGCTTCGTGATCACGCTGCGCCAGACGACACGGCCGGAAGCGACGGTGAGCTTCTGGATCTGCCCGTCCGGCGAGGCGGTGTAGATCCACTTGCGGCTGGGATCGGCGACCGGGGTCGCCGTCGTGATCTCCGCCGAGCCGGCCAGGTGGGAATAGCTGGGCGGCGTCCAGCGCCAGAGGATCTTGCCGGTAGTCGCGTCGATCGCGAGCGTGATCCCGTACGTCGTCGTGACGAAGAACGCGTCGTGCCTCGCTCCGTGGACAGACGCGCCGCGCAGATAGATCGCGGACGAGTCGACCGTGCCCGGCAGCCGAACCTGACGGCGAACCAGCGACTGCACGTTCGCCGCGGTGATCCCGGTCGCGTGTGGGTCGTCGTTCGAGCGCCGCGCATCCCAGCCGAAACGAGTCCAGTCACGGCTCGACGCTGCGATCGTCTTGCCCGCGCCTTCGACGCCATTCGGCGCGCCGCTGCTCCCGCACGCGGCCGAGAGGGCAGCGGCCACGAGGATCACAGCGAGCGGCAAAGCAGTGCGCGACGTGACCGACCCCCTTCCTAGCCCAGCTTGTAGAGCGTGCCTCCGAGCGAGGTGGCGTACAGCTGTCCGTGCCCGTCCACGCCGAAACTGGAGAGAGACGACACGTTTCCCGCGACGACGGCTTCCGAGGCGCGGCCGTGCTTGCCGACCCGGAAGCTCCAGATCGTCCCGGCGCAGTAGTCGCCGTAGAAATACTGCCCGCGCGCGGCCGGCACCGCCTTGCCGCGGTAGACGTAGCCACCGGTCACCGAGCAGCCGTCGGCGTGCGAGTAGACGATCACCGGCTTCACCCTCTGGCCGGCTTTCGCGTATCTGTGGCTCGGGGCGAAGACGGAGGAGCCCTCGTAGCGGCTCCAGCCGTAGTTTGCGAGCTTGTCGAGCCGTCCCGCGGACCTGAAGTCGACTTCCTCGAAACGATCCTGGCCGACGTCGCCGATCCAGAGGTTGTTCGTCGCCGAGTCGAACGAGAAGCGCCACGGATTGCGCAGGCCGAGCCCGACGATCTTCCAGGAGCGGCTGGGCGTGGTGGTCTTCGAGCGCAGCAGCTTGCCGAGCCGCGAGTGCATGCTCTGGGCGGTCTCGAGCGGGTCGTCTGCCGAGCCTCCGTCGCCGAGCCCGAAGTAGAGGTAGCCGCGCCTGTCGAACTGGAGCTGACCGCCGTTGTGGTTCGGGTACGGCTGGCGCGCGGCGAGCAGGATGTGTCCGCTCGAGCGCACGCCACGGCCGTTCGCCGCGCGATAGCGGGCGACGCGTGAGTTCCCGTTCACGTCGGTGTACGAGACGTAGAACTGGTGGTTCGACGCGTAGTGGGGGCTGAACGCCATGGAGAGGAGGCCCTGCTCGCCGCCGCTCCTGACCTTGCTCCGGATGTCGAGGAACGTGCCCGCAATCTTCCCGTCGCGGACGATCTTGATCGTCCCCGGCTGCTCCACGACGTAGAGGGTGTCCGGGTCGCCGGGCGCGGAGGTGACGTAGTCGGGCGAGTCGAAGCCGCCGACGAACGGGGTGAAGGAGTACGAGGTCGTCGCCTTCGCCGTCTTGTACGACGCCATGGTGTGAGATCCGAACTCCGGATGTCCGAGTCCGAACGTCAGCAACCAGGCGGCGGCGACCGCGCCGAATGCGAGGGCGATCAGCGACGCAGAAGAACGCGACGTAGCTCGTCCTCCTTGCCCGGCTCGAGGATTGCGAGTACCTGGTCTCCAGCTTCGAGCACGGTCGAGCCGATCGCGATCTCGGCCTGTCCACCGCGCATGACGGAGATGAGCCGCGAGCCCTCGGGCAGTGAGAGCGCCTCGATGCTGCGCCCCGCCGAGGGCGAGTCGCCGTCGATCTGCACCTCGACGATCTCGAGGTTCTCGCCGCGCAGCTCGAGCAGATGGATGAGGTCGTGCTCCGGCACCTCGTGCTCGACGAGCGCCATCACGCTCGAGGTCGCGCAGATCGTCGGGGAGATCCCCAACAGGTCGAAATGTGCCTGGTTGCGCGGGTCGTTCACGCGCGCGATCACCTTCGGGACGCCGTACTTCTCCCGGGCGATCTGGCCGATGATCATGTTGTCCTCGTCGTCGCCGGTGAGCGCGAGCACGACGTCGGGCGGGCGCGCGATCCCGGCCTTCTCGAGGACGAAGAGCTCGGTCGCGTCACCGCGCTGCACCTGGTGCTCGAACTCGTCCTCGAGCTGCTCGAAGCGGTCGCGCCTCTGCTCGATCAGCGTCACCTCGTTGCCCAGCCGAAGGAGCGAGCGCGTGACGTTGGCACCGATCTTGCCGCCGCCGGCCACGATGACGTACATCAGCCCACCACTTCTTCCGGCTCGGCGCGCTGCACGGGAATCGCGCACGTGCGAGCCGCCTCGAGCAGCGAGTCGATGGCGACGCTCGTGGGGTTCACGGTGTCGAGGCCGCGCTCCCGGTAGAACTTCGCGCGCGCGGGATCGAGGACGCGCACGACGACGCAGCGAACGTCGAAACGCTTCTGCGCGACCTGGCCGATGATGATGTTCGTGTTGTCGCCGTCGGTGGCGACGACGACGGCGTCGGCGTCCTCGATGCCGGCCTCGCGGAGGAGGTGGGCGTCCATCCCGTGTCCGACGATGAACGCGCCGGGCCAGTTCTCGCCGAGCCGCGAGAGCGCATCCTCGTTCTCGTCGACGACGGTCACGTCCCAGCCCTCCTGCTGCAGTTGCAGCGCAACCGCCGAGCCGACGCGGCCGCAGCCGATGACAAGTGCCTTCAGCATCGCCTCTCCCATGAGTTCGAACGGTAGCTCGCTAGACCTCTTCGAGCACGCCCTGCGGGAACGCTACGACGAGCACCTCGGCCGGAGCCTTGCGGAGGACGTAGTCCACCGTCGGCGAGAAGAAGCGCGACTGGCGACGCCAGCGAGGCGAGGAGCCGAGCACGATCAGGTCGGCGCCGGTCTTCTCGGCCGCCTTGACGATCGCTTCGCCGATCGAGCGGGCGCGGATGGAATGTCCCTCCACCGTGACGCCGTGGTCGGCGCCGAGCGCGGTGGCCTCTGCGAGCGACGCGGCCGCTCGCTCTTCCTCGTCGTAGAGCTCCGAGTCGAGCGGCTGGTCGAGCGGCACGCGGATCACGTGGAGGGCCACGACCTCGGCGTCGTGTTCCTGCGCGAGCTTGACCGCGGTGGCGACCATCTCCTCCCCGATCTCGCCGAGCTTCATCGGCACGAGGATCTTCGAGAACTCGGCATGGGGCAGCTCGTCTTCCTCCACTGGCTCGACGTGCTCGAGGAGGCCGGTGCCGCGGTCACGCCGGACGAGGAGGTAGACGACGATCCCGCAGGCGAGCCAGATCGGGCCGGCGTAGCGCGCGCCGATGTGTGTGACCATCGCCGCCACGAAGATCGCCGTCGTGGCGAGCGCGCCGAGCACGCTCGGCAGCGGGACGTCCGCGCCCCGGAACCGAACCGACAGCGGCACGCGGAACGGACGCTCCAGCGCCGGCTTCGAGAAGCGGAGCTTGATGACCGCGAGCTGCGCGGCGGTAAAGGCGACGAGCACGCCGAAGCTGAAAAGGCTGGCGAGGAAGGCAACCGAATTCGACGTGAACCTCGACCCGACCAGCAGGAGGATCGAGATCGTCGCGGCCGCGACGACCGTCTCCGGCGAGTGGAGGCTGCGGCGGCTGAGCCGGCCGAAGCGGCGCGGCAGCTGGCCGTGCTCCGCCAGCGAGAACGCGAGCCGTCCGAAGCCGGAATTCGAGGTGACAGCGGCCGTGAGCAGGATGAGCGCGCCCGTCAAGCCCACGTACACGCGCAGCACCCGCTCGACCCAGAAGGCGACGTGTGGCCCGAGCGCGTAGACGACGCCCATGAGGGGCGCGCGCAGCCAGGTCGTGCCGAGCTCCGTCGTGCCGTTCGGCGCCGGGAAGGCGGACAGGGCGACGAGCGCGATCAGCACCGTGACGAGAACGACCGCGCCGATCCCGGCGAAGAGGCTCCGCGGCAGGTCGCGGCCCGGCTGCCGAGCCTGTTCCGCGAGATTCGCGACGGTCTCGAGCCCCGTGTACGCGAGGAAGGCGAGCGGAAGAGCGAAGGCGATCTCGTGCCACGAGGGCTGCGTGCCGAGGTCGAGGCCGCGCGTGAGCGCGCTCGGAGAGAAGAGGAAGGCGAAGCCGAGCACCACAAGCAGCAGCTGGGTCACGAGATCGAGGAGGGGCACGGCCAGACTGAACGAGTAGAGCCGCGTCGGGCGGAGCAGGCGGACGACCGCGATCGCCACGATCACGAGACAGCCGACGACCATGTCGCCGGGGTGGCGGGCGATCGAGTGCACGCCGATCGCGAGCCCGAGGTAGTGCGGGAAGAAGAGGGCCGAGAGCGCGATTACGATCAGGTAGTCGAGGAACAGGGCCCAGCCCGTGACGAATCCCGCGAAGTCGTTGAAGGCGACCCGCACGAACGTCGCGGCGCCTCCCGTCTCGCCGATCGACGTCGTCCCCTCGGCGTACGACATCGTCACGACGAGGAAGAGCACGCCGACGACGGCGAGCACGACCGGCGTGAAGCCGAGCGCGTGCAGCGCCACGATCCCGAGCGCGAAGTAGAGAGACGAGGCCACCTCGCCGTACGCGACGGAGGCGAGGGCCGGCGCATCGAGCACCCGTTGCAGCCGCGGCAGCTTGCGAGCCATAGGGCCGCGAGCCTAGCGCCGAAGGAGGAGGTAGAGCCGGCCGATCCCGAGCGCGACGAAGAGGATCCCGAGGAGGTAGCCGGTCGAGCCGCCGCCGATTGCAATCGTCTCGGCGAGGAGTGCGATGCCGAGCGCGATGGCGACGAGGCCGAAGACGAAGACCGCGCGGCGATGGAAGCTGGTCAAGCGGCGCGTTCCCGCGGCGTGGCGACCATGACGCGGCAGGGCGCGTGCCGGAGGACGAAGTCGACCGAGTCGCCGAAGATCTGGCGCCGCCCGCGCTGCAGCCGCACCCGCCGCGGCCCGGCCATGACGATGATCTCCGACCGGCGCCGGATCGCCTCGTCGACGATGGCGCGGCCGATGTTGCGAGTGCGCGCGATCCGGCCGATCACGTTCACGCCGTACGAGTCGCCGATCGCGCGCGCCTCGTCGAGCTGTTCGTTCGCCTCCCGCGACTCGTCCGGCAGCTCCGCGTCGAGCGGCAGGTCGAGCGGGACCTCGATCGCGGTGAAGGCGACGATCGACGCGCGGCGCTCCGCGGCGAGGCGGCAGGCGAAGTCCATCGCCTCGTCGGACGCGTAGCCCGTAGCGATCGGGACGAGGATGCTGCGGAACTCCAGGGCGGCCGCCGGTCCGTACTCGACCGGCGCGCGCACCGTCACGCTCAGGGGCACGTGCAGCACCCGGCGCCGATAGACGACGTAGACGAGGAACCCCAGCGCGAGCCAGCCGAGCCCCGCGTAGCGCGTGCTCGGATACTCGATCACGACGACAAGCCACGAGAGGCCCGTTCCGAAGAACCCGATCACGGCGAAGACCGGCCAGTCGACGCCGCGCCACCGGAAGTTGGGCCGCGCCATCCACGGGATGTCCTGTCCCGCGCGCTGCCGCCGCAGCTGGATCACCGCGGCGTGCGCGATCGTGAACGAGAGCATCGCGCCGAACGAGTACATGGTGCCGAGGAAGGTCGTCTTGCCGGGGAGCAGGACGAGGATCGAGATGAAGCCGCCGAAGATGATCAGCGACAGCCAGGGCGTCTTGAACTTCGGGTGTAGGCGGCGGAAGACGCTCGGCAGTTGCCGGTAGCTCGCCATCGCGTAGGTGATCCGCGAGGCGCCGATCACGCCGGCGTTCGTCGCGATGAAGAGGATCGTCGCAGCGAGGATTCCCACGTAGACCTTGATCACCGACAGGAGCGTCCCGGTGAGCCCGAGATTCGAGACGACCCCGAGCACCGGGTCGTTGGCGAAGCCGCGCGGCGGCGGCAGGCCGATCGCCGTCTCGTAGTGCCCGTTGACGAGGTGGACGGGCATCGCGGAGAGCGCGACCAGGGGCAGGGTGAAGTAGATCGCGAAGACCGCGATCGCCACCATGAGGATCGAGCGCGGGATCGTCCGCACGGGGTCGCGCGCCTCCTCGGAGAGGTTGGAAACGGTCTCGATTCCCGTGTAGGCGATCATCGCCACGGGGATCGCGAGCAGGAAGTGAGGCCAGCTCGGGGCGACACCGAGGTGGACGTTCGATACGAGCGTGTGCGGGCTGAAGACGAGGGCGAACCCGAGCAGCACGAGCAGGACCTGCGTGGCGAAGTCGACCGCGGCGAGGCCGACGTTGATGCGGGCCGACTCCTGGATCCCGACGATGTTGAGCGCGACGAGGATCACGATCACGACGGCGCCGCCGACGATGTCCCAGGGGTTCTGCTTCAGCGGCTCCCAGAAGATCGAGAGGTAGTGCGGCACGAAGAACGC
Organism: Gaiellaceae bacterium; assembly: GCA_036271615.1. GTDB lineage: Bacteria > Actinomycetota > Thermoleophilia > Gaiellales > Gaiellaceae > Palsa-739. Next base: position 33,830 of record DATBAH010000007.1, on the reverse strand, counting down.
CGAGATGGCGATCGTGATGATGTAGTTGAGCATCTGCGCCCAGGCCGCCGTGAACGAGACGACCTCGTTGAACGCGTGCCGCGCGAAACTCGAGGAGCCGCCTGCCTCCGGGAAGCTCACCGTGCCCTCGGCATATGTCGCCGCAGTCGCCGCGAAGAACAGGCCGGCGACGACGAAGACGACGGGCGTCAGCCCGAGCGCGAAGAAGGCGGTTACGCCGAGCGCGTAGTAGATCGACGAGCCGACGTTGCCGTACGCGGTGGCGAAGAGGGCGTTCGCCCCGAGGACGCGCTCGAGCTGTTGGGCCTGGCGACGCCGTCGTGCCACGGCGGGACTGTAGTGCCCTCCGCGGTCGCCCTCGTGCGGTACTCAGGCCGCGTGCTGCACGCCGTTCGGGCTCGGCTTGAGCACGATCGTCTCGCTCGGAGCGTGCTCGAGGATCCAGCTCACGTCCTTCGTGGTGAAGCCGCCGCCCCGGCCGTTCGGCGCCGGCGCCAGGATCCGGTCGAACTGCTCCTCGTCCCAGAGGCCCTCAGTCGCGCCCGTAGCCTCCGGCTACGAACGCTCCCTGCGTCCTTGCCTCGCGACGCCCATCGCACCCCTGCGACGAGCACGGTTCCGCCAAGCCCTCCTAGCCGTGGACCGAGATGAGGAGCGGGATGATCAGGATGGCGACGATGTTCGTGATCTTGATCATGGGGTTGATCGCCGGCCCGGCCGTGTCCTTGTACGGGTCGCCGACGGTGTCGCCGGTGACCGCGGCCGCATGGGCCTCCGAGCCCTTGCCGCCGTAAAGGCCGTCCTCGATCAGCTTCTTCGCGTTGTCCCACGCGCCGCCGCCCGCCGTCATCGCGATCGCGAGGAACAGGCCGGTCACGATTGTCCCGATCAGCAGCCCGCCGAGCATCTTGACGCTGATGAGGCCGATGACGATCGGGAACAGGATCGGCACCGTCGCCGGCAGGATCATCGAGCGGATCGCCGAGCTGGTCACGATGTCGATCGCCGGGCCGTACTCCGGCCGCTCGGTGCCCTCCATGATCCCCGGGTGCTCGCGGAACTGGCGGCGCACCTCTTCCACGACCTCGCCACCGACCCGGCCGACCGCCTGCATGGCGAGCGAGGCGAACAGGAACGGCATCAGGCCGCCGATCAAGAGGCCGGCGATGACCCACGCGTCGTTGAGCTGGAAGATCGTCGGCAGCCCCTGCTGGGCGAGCCCATCCGAGTACGACCCGAAGAGAACGAGCGCGGCGAGCGCGGCGGAGCCGATCGCGTAACCCTTCGTCACGGCCTTCGTGGTGTTGCCGACCGCGTCGAGCGGGTCGGTGATCGCACGCACCTCGGGCGGCAGGTCCGCCATCTCGGCGATGCCGCCGGCGTTGTCGGTGACCGGACCGTACGCGTCGAGCGCGACGATGAGGCCCGTCATCGACAGCTGCGCCATCACGGCGACGCCGATCCCGAACAGACCCGCGAAGTGATTGGCCAGGAGGATCCCGATCGCGATCACGATCACCGGCAGCGCCGTCGCCTGCATCCCGATGGCGAGGCCTTCGATGATGTTCGTGGCGTGGCCGGTCTGCGACGCGCGGGCGATCGACTTGACCGGGTTCCAGCGCGTGCCCGTGTAGAACTCGGTGATCCCGACGAGCAGCGCGGTGATGACCAGGCCGATCATCGCGGAGCCGTACAGGGCGCCGAACGAGTAGCCGAACGTGTTGAGGGTGAGCCCGACACCGACGTTCTTCGTTCCGTCGAACGCCTGAGTCACCGGAATGAAGAGCAGCGCCGAAACGAGGGACGCGACGAGGACTGCGCGGTAGAGCGCATTCATGATGTTGCCCCCGGGGCCGACGCGCGCGAACTGGACGCCGATGATCGAGGCAATGATCGAGACGCCGCCGATGCAGAGCGGGTACAGCCAGAGGTGCGTCCCGGTGAAGAGCGCCCTGCCGGTGACGCCGAGCAGCATCACGGCGACGGCGGTCACGGCGTACGTCTCGAAGAGGTCGGCGGCCATGCCGGCGCAGTCGCCGACGTTGTCGCCGACGTTGTCGGCGATCACGGCCGGGTTGCGCGGGTCGTCCTCCGGGATCCCGGCCTCGATCTTGCCGACAAGATCCGCGCCGACGTCCGCGGCCTTCGTGTAGATGCCGCCGCCGAGCCGGGCGAAGACGGAGATGAGCGAGCCGCCGAAGGCGAGCCCGACAAGGTGGTGGATCGCCGTCTGCGGGGTGTCGCCGATACCTGCGGTGAGGATCCAGTAGTAGCCCGCGACTCCGAAGAGCCCGAGCCCGACGACCATCAGGCCAGTGACCGAACCGGCGCGGAACGCGACGTTGAGCGCCTGCGGCAGCCCCTGGCGTGCCGCCTCCGCGGTCCGCACATTCGAGCGCACCGCGACGTTCATCCCGATGAAGCCGGCCGCGGCCGACAGAACCGCGCCGATGAGAAAGCCGATCGCCGTCGCCCAGCCGAGCGAGTGGTAGAAGCCGAGCAGCAGGAACGGCACGATCGCGACGATCGCGATCGTCTGGTACTGGCGGCGCAGGTACGCGGCGGCGCCCTCCTGCACGGCGCGCGCGATCTCCTGCATCCGCTCGTTGCCGGCCGGCTGCCGCAGCAGCCAGAACGTCAGATAGATGCCGTAAAGGACTGCCGCGCCCGCGCACAGCAGCGCGAACAGCACGGCGTGATGCATGAACCAACTCATCGGTAAGAGCTCCCTCCGGGGCGTCACAAAGTCAGCGCCGAGATACCCCGGCGCGGCCTGGTTTTTACCACACAGGCCGGATTGGCCGTGTCACGAAGTGGGCGTGCGAAGGTGCCAGCGAACCTGTTCCTCGAAGATCTCCCGCATGCTCGCGCCCTCGTCGTGGCGGGCGATCTGGCGCTCGGCGGCGTTCCGCTCGGGGATCGCCAGCCACTCGGCGGCACCGAGCTCTTCCGCGACCGGGCGCACCCAGTCGAGTAGGCGCTCGAGGCGGGCGCGCGCGGGCACCGACTCCCCTTGCGCGAAGTCGATCAGCTCGCCCGAGAGGCCGTACCGGATGGCGCGCCAGAGGTTCTCCTCGAGCAGGCGGTGCGGGAGGTCCGGCAGCGGCTCGCCCTCGTCGAGAGCGCGGGCGACCCGCGCGGTGAGCGCGTAGCCGAGCGCCGCCAACGAGCGCGACTCGCCGAGGTCGGGCTGCACGTCGCAAATCCGGATCTCGACGGTCGGGAACGCGAGGTGCGGGCGAACGCTCCACCAGATCTGCGTGTGCTCGGTGACCGAGCCCGTCTCGTACAGGAAGCGGACGTACGTCTCCCACTCGTCCCAGCTTCCGAACGCGTCCGGGATGCCGCAGCGCGGGAACATGCGCGTGAAGATCTGCGTGCGCGCCGAGTGGAGGCCCGAGAAGACGCCCTCCACGAACGGCGAGCTCGCCGAGAGCGCGAGCAGTTCGGGCAGGTAGTTGCGGAGCGCCGCGCAGACCCGGATCGCGCGGTCGGCGCCGTGGATGCCGACGTGGACGTGCTGGCCGAACGAGTTGTTGCGCCAGGCGACGTAGCGGAGGACCTGGTCGTTGAGGCGGTAGTGCGGCGTGTCGATGATCCGCTGCTCCTGCCACGGGCTCCACGGATGCGTTCCGGTCGCGCCGAGCGCGACCCCGCGCGGCTCGGCGAGCTCCCGTAGCTGCTGCCGCCGCTCGCCCAGCAGCGCCGCGGCGTGGGCGAACGAGTCGCAGCGCCCCGTGCGGATCTCGATCTCCGACGCGATCAGCTCTCCGACGAGGTGCGGCTCGAGCTCGGTCCCCAGCACTCCTTCCTGGAGCTCCTCGAAGCGGTTGACGAGGCCGAGCGTCTCCGGGTCGAGGAGCGCGAACTCCTCCTCGACGGCGACCGTGAAGTCCGGGACCGCGTCGAAGGCTTCGCGCGAGAGCGCGAGCATCTCCTCGTATCCGACCCGCTGCTCCTCGCCCACGCGGGAAAGCCTAACTAGGGTTCCTGCGCACGTGGAACCAGTGGCAGCTCGCGGTCGAGGACGCGTACCTGCGACAGGAGGGCGAGCGTGGGAATGACCGGGAGCCAGAGCGTGAAGACGCGGTAGACGAGCGTGGCGAGGAGCGCCGGGGCGAGCGGGATCCCGACGGCGTGGAGCGAGAAGGTGAGGCCGGCCTCGACGCCGCCGGAGCCTCCTGCGGGGAGCGGCAGCGCGGTCATGATGAAGCCCGTCGCGTACGCGAGCACGAGCGGCACGACCGGCGGATGCACGCCGAATGCCCGGAGGGCGGCATAGAGCGTGAGCACGTCTCCGGCCCAGTAGACGGGGAAGCCCAGCAGCGCGGCCGGATACGAGAGTGGCCGGTGGAGGAGGTGGCGGACGAGCACGACCCCGCCGACCGCGTCCGAGAAGGCCGCACGGGCGGCGTGCCAGAGCCAGCGCGGCCAGGTCCGCGGACTCCGTTCGAGGCGAACCGTGTCGCGCGGCAGCGACGAGAGCCGCTCGCCCCGCTGCGGCGAGCTCACCCAGACCGCGGCCGCGACGCACACCGGCACGGTCACGAGCCAGGCCGCCTCCATCGCTCTCGGCACCTCCCACGGGCCGGCGAGCGAAACCGCTGCGGCGGCGAACGCCATGATCGCGAGCACCAGCCACTGGAGCGTGTACACGCCCAGCACGCGCCGCACGGCGCGGTGCGGCGGCTCGCCGGCCCGGTTCAGCGCCCAGTAGTCGATGCCGATCGTGCCGGCGCTGGAGCCGACGATGACCGCGCCGAAGCCGATCACGACCACACGGACGGTCGTCCAGATCCCGAGCAAGGGCCCCCGGTCGACCCGGGCGACGTCGCGGTAGGCGGCGACGTACCCGGCGTAGGCGGCGAGCTCTCCGCCGAGGCAGACCGGGAACCACGCCGGGTCGGCACTCTCGAGCGCGTCCACGACGTGGTGGAAGCTCGTGACCTGGCCGATGCCGACCACGGCAGCGACCGCGAGGACGAGCGCGCCTACGCCGGTGAGGAGCGCCTTGCGACGGTCGATCCCGAAGATCTCGCGCTCGCGTGGCGGCGCGGGGTCCACGCTCATGCGAGCAGCTGCTCGGCGACGACCCGCCAGCTCCAGCGGCGCTCGACGGCGCGGCGCGCAGCGCGGCCGAGCTCGCGCCGGCGCTCGCCCGGAAGGCCGAGGATCCCCGTGAGCCGCTCCCGGAGCGCGTCGGCATCCCCGGCGGGGAAGGAGAGCAGCGCTGCCGCCTCGGGCCCGACCGCCTCGCCGATGCTCGCAGCCACCTCCGCGAGGCCCGAGTGCGCCGACACGACGGGCAGCACGCCGGCCGACGCCGCCTCCGCTGCGACCATGCCGAACGCCTCGGGGAAGATCGACGGCACGGCGGCGACGTCGCAAAGGGGCAGCAGGTGACGGAGATGGCGGTGCTCGAGCGGCCCGCAGAAGAGCGTTCCCAGCGGCGCGAGAGCCTCGAGCTCGGCGCGGAAATCGCCGAACCCGACGACGACGGCTCGTGCGTCGAGTCCGGCGAGCGCCTCGAGCAGAACCTGGACGCCCTTGTTCTCGATCAGCTTTCCGAAGTAGACGACCGTCGGCCGCTCGTCGGCGAAGAAGCGCGCGAAGCGCCCGGCATTGCCTTCATCCGGAAGGCGCTCCTCCCGATTGCCGGGGTTGGGCGGGTCGGCCCGCGCTTCCTCGAGCAGCCCGGCGAGCGCCTCCTCACGCGGCTCCGGCCGGAACGCGTCGACGTCGACGCCGGGCGGAACGATCTCGACGCGGTCGACGTGGCCGCAGATCTCGTCGAGCACGGCACGGATGTGCTCGGAGCCGGCGTAGACGACCTCCGCCGCCGCAAGCGTCTCGGCTCCCCAGGCCGCGAGATCGGGGCGGCCGCGCATCGCATACTCGAGCTCCGACCCGTGCGCCTTGACCCGAAAGCGCATCCCGCTCTCCGCGCCGACGGGCGCGCCGAGGAGCACGTGGTTCGCAAACACGAGATCCGCAGGCGCGAGCTCGCGCAGGACCGCGGCATTCGCCTCGACGTACGCCTCGCGTTCCGCCGGCGAGAAGTCGACGAGCAGTCGGGCCTCGAGCCCCTCGTAGCGGTCGAGGACGAACGTGGGCAGCAGTCCGCCCGGCAGCTCCGGCACGACGACCTGCGCCCTGCCGAGGTCGTAACTCTCGGGATGCGGCTCCTGGCAGACGACCGTGACGTCGTGGCCCGCGAGGCTCCACTCGCGCGCGAGGGCGCGCGTGTAGACGTTCGAGCCGGTTCCTCCGAGGAGGTAGCCGTGCCAAAGAAGCACCCGCACGACGCGGACGCTACGTCAGATGGAAATACAGGGCGTAGAGCAGCTCGACTGCCGGATTCGATGTGTGCACCGTCACGTCGCCGGGCGTCTCGAGCAGCGCCTCGGAGTAGTTGAAGATGATCTGCACCCCGGCCGAGACGAGGTCGTCGGCTGCTTGCTGTGCGCCCTCGGCCGGCACTGCGAGCACGCCGACCACCACGTTGTGGTCGCGCACGAGCTCGGCGAGGCGCCCGTACGGCTCCACCGAGACGCGCCCGATCGGCTGTCCGAGCTTCGCCTCGTCGATATCGACCACGACGGCGATGTTGATCCCGTGCTCCGCGAAGATCGAGGAGGACGCGATCGCCTGTCCGAGCCGGCCGGCGCCGACGAGCGCGACGTTGTGCTGCCCCTGCGTGCGCAGGATCTTGCGAATCGCGTCGAGCAGGAGCTCGATCGAGTAGCCGACCCCGCGCTTGCCGAACTTGCCGAAGTTCGACAGGTCGCGACGGATCTGCGTCGCGTTGATGTTCGTGTACTCGGCGATCTCCTGCGAGGAGATCCGCGTCTTCCCCATCTTGCGCGCCTGCGTCAGCACCTGGAGGTACCGGGACAGGCGGGCGGCGACGCCGACGTTCAGGCGATCGGCCACAAAACCCCCTTCGTCAGCTCGACTTCGTGACGGCCGTTCTCTGTTGTACCAGCCGAACTAGCCGCCTGCTTGTGCAACCGCGCGCCGCAGCGCGTCGGGATGGACGTGGTAGACGAAACGCCGCCGTCCGTCGATCTCGACGACCGGGATCCACTCGCGGTACGACGCCTCGAGGGCGGCATCGCCGTCGATGGCGATCTCCCGCAACTCGAAGCCCAGCTCGTCTTGCGCCGACGTCACGACGCGGCGAGCCGCCTCGCAGAGGTGGCAGCCCGACGCCGTGTAGAGGACGACCTCGGTTACGGGTAGATGCCCCTCGTGACGGTGGCCTCCGCGACGCGCTGCACCGCGAGCCCGTAGGCCGCGACGCGCATCGGCAGTTTGCGGCTCTCCGCCGTCTCCCAGGTCTGGTCGAAGGCGCGGCTCATGATGTCGTTGAGCTTCGCATTCACCTCGACCTCCTTCCAGAAGTACTCCTGGAGGCCCTGCACCCACTCGAAGTAGGAGACGACGACGCCGCCCGCGTTCGCGAGGACGTCAGGAAGGATCAGGATGCCCTTGTCCTCGAGGACCGCGTCGGCCGCCGGGGTGACCGGCCCGTTCGCGCCCTCGCAGATCATCGTCGCCTTGACCTGGTCGGCGTTCTCCTCGGTGATCACCTGCTCGAGAGCGCAGGGCGCGAGGATGTCGCACTCGAGCAGCAGGAGCTCCTCGTCGGTGATCGTCTCGGCGTCCTTGAGACCGACGAGGGTGCGCTGCTCTGCCTTGTAGGCGAGCGCCGCCGGGACGTCGATGCCCTTGGGGTTGTAGAGGGCGGTCGTCGAGTCGGAGATCGCGATCACCGTCGCCCCTTCCTGGTGGAGGAAGTTCGCGAGGTAGCTGCCGACGTTGCCGAAGCCCTCGACGGCGACCTTCATCCCGGCGAGGCGCTTGTCGAGCTTGGCGACGGCGTCGCGGATGCAGAAGAGCGCGCCGCGCGAGGTCGCCTCGACCCGGCCGAGGGAGCCGCCGATCGCGAGCGGCTTGCCCGTCACCACGCCGAGCACCGAGTGGCCCTTGTTCATCGAATACGTGTCGAAGATCCAGGCCATCGTCGAGCCGTCGGTGCCGACGTCGGGCGCCGGGATGTCCTTCTCCGGCCCGATCTCGTTGATGATCTCGCTCGTGAAGCGGCGAGTCATCCGCTCGAGCTCGCCGCGCGACATCTTCTTCGGGTCGCAGACCACGCCGCCCTTCGCGCCGCCGAACGGAATCCCCATCAGCGCGCACTTCCACGTCATCCACATCGCGAGCGCCTTGACCTCGTCGGCGGTGACGTCGGGGTGGTAGCGGATGCCGCCCTTCGACGGCCCGCGCGCGATGTTGTGGGTCACGCGATAACCCTTGAAGACCGATGTCGACCCGTCCTCCATGCTCACGGGGACCGAGACCTCGATCGCCTTCTTGCACTCGCCGAGGACGGCGATCAGATTCTGGTCGATCTCGAAGGTGGTGCCCACGCGCCGCAGCTGCTCGCGCGCCAGCTCGAACGGGTTCTCGCGCAGGTGGGACGTGGTTGCGACTGCCAAAGGGTCTGCTCCTTTTGTCGCTGCAAAGAGGGCGAAAAACTGACGCCTCGGCGAGCTTAGCGCGACGCGTAGGCGTCGAGCGCCAGGTACCGCGGGTACGGGACCGGATCCGTCCAGCGTGCCGCCGACGCGATCATCGCGGCGTTGTCGGTGCAGAGAGCGAGCGGTGCCGCGGTCGCGTCCGGGAGCGCGGCGCGTAGCGCAGAGTTCGCGGCGACACCGCCGACGATCGCGATCCGCTCCCGGCCGGTTCGGCCCGCGGCCTCGCGGACGCGCTCGACGAGCGCCCGCACGATCGCGTGCTGGTAGGACGCGGCAAGGTCGGCGCGGCGCTCGTCGAGCTCCTCCTCGGACAGCCCGCGGACGGCGTACAGAAGCGCCGTCTTCAGTCCCGAGAACGAGAAGTCGAGGCCCGGCACGCGTGCGACGGGGAACTCGAAGGCGGCCGGGTCGCCTTCCCGCGCGAGCAGGTCGATCTCACGGCCGCCGGGGTAGCCGAGCCCGAGCAGCCTGGCGCCCTTGTCGAACGCCTCGCCCGCAGCGTCGTCGAGCGTCGACCCGAGCAGCTCCCGCTCGGCGTGCGAGCGGACGTCGAGAAGCATCGTGTGACCGCCGCTCGCCAGCAGGCAGAGGAAGGGCGGCTCGAGCGGATCCGGCTGGAGATAGAGCGAGGCGACGTGTCCGTCGAGGTGGTCGACGGGGACGAGCGGCAGCCGGCGCGACCACGAAACCGCCTTCGCGGCGGCGAGGCCGACGAGCAGCGCTCCGATCAGCCCCGGCCCCTGGGTCACCGCGATGCGGTCGACGTCGTCGAGGGTCGCCCCCGCCTCCGCCAGCGCCTCGCGGATCACCGGCGTCACGAGCTCCAGATGCCGGCGCGAGGCGACCTCGGGCACCACACCGCCGTAGCGTGCGTGGAGCTCCGCCTGCGAGGAGACGACGCTCGATCGGATGTGCCCGTCCGGCGTGATCAGGGCTGCCGCGGTCTCGTCACACGACGTCTCGATCCCGAGAATCAGACCGGTACCGGGTACCGTCACAAAAGGGTCACGTGCGATCGCGCGCGACCGGGTCTTTCCACATGATCAGCGCGTCCTCGCGGTTGTCGGTGTAGTAGCCGCGCCGCAGGCCGCGCGAGCGGAAGCCGAGGCGCTCATACAGGTCGATCGCCTTCCGGTTCGAGACGCGCACCTCGAGCGTGTAGCCGCGGCGGGCGTCGTCAGCCGTGAGATCGAAGAGCCGCTCGAGGAGCATCGTTCCGACTCCGCGGCCACGGTGGTCGGGGTCGACGGCGACGTTCATCACGTGCCACGCGTCGACGTAGCGCGAGACGATGAGGTAGCCGACGAGAGCTCCGTCCTCGCCCTCCGCCTCGAAGGCGCCGAGGCAGATCGAGCTCGGCTTCGCGAGCTCCCCCGCGAACATCGACCGCGACCACGGCGTCGGGTACGAGCGTCGCTCGATCTCCTCGATCGCGAGCAGGTCGGCGAGCACGAGCCGGCGCAGCTCGATCGTGGTCATCCGAGATTCCTCTCGGCGTCGGGGACCCGGAGGTAGAGCGGCTCGAGCTCGTCGACCGATCCGGGCTCGCCGGCGAGCGCCACGAGGAAGCGGGCGCGCGCGACGTGGCGCTCGTCGTCGTCCGGCGGCACGACTCCGCCGCGCGCCTCGAGCAGGGCCCGGTAGCGCAGCGCCCCGTCGCCGATGCAGACCGCTCCTTCGTCCAGGGAAAGCTCCTGAGGAGCGAGCACACGCGGCTCGCCGCCGACGCTGGTGAAGACCTCGCGCCGCTTCGCGTCGATCACGGGCTGCGCGCCGGGGGCACCGGCGGCGAGGGCCGCAAGAGTCGAGACGCCGGAGCCGGCGAGCTCGAGCGAGAGCGCGAGCCCGCGCGCGACCGCGAGCCCGATGCGAACGCCGGTGAAGCTGCCCGGGCCGAGGCCGACCGCGAGCCGGTCGAGGTCGGACGGGTGCGCGCCGGCCTGGCGCAGCAGAGCGTCGACGTCCTCGAGCAGCGTCTGCGCACGCGAGACGCGTTCGCCCAGCACCTCGTCGCCGTCCACGAGCGCGCTCGTCGCGACCGCCGTCGCGGTATCGAAAGCCAGCGTCAGCACTCCTCGATCTCCACCGCCCTCCCAGCGCCAGCATGCCGCAAACGCACCGCGAAACGAGGCGGCGGGAGGACGCCGTCCCCGGCCTCCGGCCATTCGACGAAGGCGATCGCGTCCTCGAAGTACGGCTCGAGGTCTCCCCACTCCGCAGGCGAGACACCTTCGAAGCGATAGAGATCGAGGTGCGAGACCTCGACGCCGTCGCCGTGGTAGCGGTGGCCGATCGTGTACGTCGGGCTCGTGACGCGCTCGCGCACGCCGAGGGCGCCGCACGCGCCGCGGACGAAGGTCGTCTTGCCGGAGCCGAGCTCGCCCGCGACCGTCACGACGTCGCCCGTCTCCAGGCGCCGCGCGAGCTCCCCCGCGAGCGCCTCCGTAGCCTCGGGCGAATTGCTCTGCTGCTCCACGCGTACGATCCAAGCATGCCCGCCTACGTGATCGTCGAGACGGACGTCCACGACCCCGAGCAGTACGAGCAGTACAAGGCGGCGTCGCCGGATGCCGTGCACGCGGGAGGCGGCCGCTTCGTCGTGCGCGGCGGCGAGCTCGCCGTGCTCGAGGGCGACTGGGACCCGGCGCGGCTCGTCGTCCTCGAGTTCCCCGACCTCGAGGCTGCGAAGCGCTGGTACGTCTCGCCGGAGTACGAGCACGCGAAGAGGCTGCGGGAAGGCGCCGCGAACCTGCGCATGGTCGCCGTGCAGGGACTCGACGAGCCGCTCTAGCGGCCTAATACGCCCGCTCGACGATCTGATTCAGCTCGGCGGTGATCGCCGTACGCAACGTCCCGTGCTCGGCGTCGCTGTACGCGAACTCTGGCGCGTACCGAACCTTCTTCGAGTAACGCCAGACCGGACCAGAGACCTTGTCGGGCGGCTCCCAGTCGTAGCGCGCGTGAACGTGCCCGTGCAGGAGCGGCAGAGAATTGCCGAGGACCTCGTAGTTGATGCGCCGCAGACCGTTGTCTCGACAGGCCAGCTCCACCGCCTCGCCGAGCAGGCCGAGATCGAACAGAAACTCGGCGCGCCTTACGCGATCAAGGTCCGTGAGGTGGTCGACCGACGGGTCGTCGGTGAGGAGCACCGAGTAGCCCGGCAGGTGCTGGGTGTCGCCGATCACGGCGAAGCCGCTGCGCAGCCTGGCCATCACCATGGGATTCTCGCCCCGGAGCGCGGACCCGACCCGATCCTGGCGCCCGGCCAACAGACCTGCCGCTCTAGAAGAGACCGAGCTGCTCTGCCGGCGCCTCGACCGCTGGCTCGGGCTGCGGCTCGGGGAGTGGTGCAAGCGGCGCGGGCTCGGGGGCGCCCAGCAGCCCGGGCAGGCGAGCGAAGTCGACCTCGAGCACCTTGAGCATCGCCGGCGTGTAGAGCGCGGCGGCCGGATGGTAGAGCGGATAGAGGAGGACGCTGCGTCCCGCGATGGTCAGCTCCTGCTCCTGGCCGTGTACGCGCGTGATGCCGAGCGGACGACCCGAGAGGAGCTTGGTCGCGAAGTTGCCGAGCGTCGCGATCACCTTCGGCTCGATCAGCTCGATCTGGCGGAAGAGATGAGGCTCGCACGACTCGATCTCGTCGGCCTGCGGGTCGCGGTTCCCCGGCGGCCTGCACTTCAACACGTTCGCGATGTAGACGTCTTCGCGGCGGAGGTCGACGCCCGCGAGCAGTCCCTCGAGCAGCTTCCCCGCCTGGCCGACGAACGGGACACCCTGCTTGTCCTCGTGGAAGCCGGGCGCCTCGCCGACGAACATCAGGTCGGCGCGCGGGTTGCCGGCTCCGAAGACGACCTGGGTCCGACCCTGCGCGAGCCGGCAGCGAGTGCAGCCGGCTGTCGCTGCTCCGTACGCCTCGAGCGTTTCCGCCGACACGACCGACGCTGCACTCATCTTCCGCTCCGGCGCCCGCCTAGCCGACGCCTCCGCTCCTTGATGAGCTCCATCGAGCCTACGCTCATGAAACCGAGTCTACGAGGCACGCCCGACAGACACGATCCGGGCGCGCCAACGGCCGCGCGGCGCTTCCACCACGATCTCGTCGCCGGGAGCCTTCCCCAGCAGCGCCCGCCCCACAGGCGAGTCGGGCGAGACGCCGCCGACGCTCGTGATCTCGTACTCGTGCCGCGTGCCGTCCTCTCGCTCGAGCTCGACGCGCGAGCCGACGGTGACGACGCCGCTCGCCGCGGCCTCCTTCTCGTCGACGATCGTCGCGTTCTGCAGCCGGTGGCGAAGCACCCGGATCCGCGCCTCGAGCAGTCCCTGCTCGTTCTTCGCCGCGTGGTACTCGAAGTTCTCGGAGAGGTCGCCGTGCTCTCGTGCCGTCGCGATCGCCTGCACGACCGCCTTCCGCTTCGGGCCCTCGAGCTCGGCGAGCTCCGTTTCGATGCTCTCGTAGGCGGCGCGCGTCACCAGCTCGCCGTCTTCGTCCCCCCTGGCCACGAAGGCCTCAGTGCCCGCAGCCGCAGGAACCGCCGCAGCAGCCGCCGCCACCGCCGGTCGTGACCGGCTTCGTCACGCCGTGCACCGCGAAGGAGGAGAACTGGCGCGAGACGTTCGTCGTGGCGCAATCGGGACAGACGACCTGCTGCTCGCCGCGGACGAGCTCTTCGAAATGCGACTCGCACTCCATGCAGACGTACTCGTAGATCGGCACGACTCGGATGCTAGCGCCGCCCGGAGCGGCCCGGGCGACCGACCCACGAGTACAATCCGGGTGCCCGGCATCCGCTTCGGAGCTGGAGCCACAAGTGATCGAGAGAGTCCACGTCATCGGTTCGGGCCGCGTCGGTTCGGCCGTCACAGCCCGCCTGCGCGAGCGCGGCGTCGCCGTGGGCGAGGACGACCCCGACGTTCTCCTCCTCTGCGTTCCGGACACGGCCATTGCCGACGTGTCCCGGTGCCTGGCACCGGGACGTGCCTGGGTGGGACACGTCTCGGGTGCGACGCCGCTCGCCGCGCTCGATCCGCACGAGCGCCGCTTCTCGCTCCACCCGCTGCAGTCGTTCGACCGCAGCGGCGATCCTTCTCAGCTCGACGAAGCTTGGGCCGCGATCAGCGGCGAGACCGACGAGGCGCTCGCGGTCGCGCGGGAGCTCGCGGAGACGCTCGGACTGCATCCGTTCGAGCTGGCCGACGAGGACCGAACGCTCTACCACGCCGGCGCAGTCGTCGCCTCGAACTACCTCGTGACGCTCCAGCGGGCCGCCGTCCGACTCGGCGTCCCCGCCCAGGGGCTCGCACCGCTGATGAAGGGAACGATCGACCACGGATTCGAGCTCACCGGCCCGATCGCGCGAGGTGACTCGGCGACCGTCGAGGCGCACAAACAGGCGATTCGGGCGGCCCATCCCGAGCTCGAGGATCTGTACGAGACGCTCGCGGAGGCGACGGTGCAGCTCACATGAAGGTCTACCGCACGATCGCCGAGCTGGAGAGTGCCCCCGGCACCGGGCTCGTGCCGACGCTGGGAGCGCTGCACGACGGTCACCGCGCGCTCTTCCGGGCGGCGCGGGCAGAGAACGAGCTCGTGGTCGCGTCCCTCTTCGTCAACCCGGCCCAGTTCGACGAGCCGACGGACCTCGAGACGTATCCGCGCGACGAGGAGCGCGACCTCGAGATCGCAGCTGCGGAGGGCGTCGACGCCGTGTTCGCGCCTGAGCTCGACGAGCTGTACCCGGCCGGTTTCGCCACCTGGGTGGAGCCTGACGGCACGGGAGGGGAAGGCGTCGCCCGACCCAGGCACTTCCGCGGCGTCGCGACGGTCTGCCTGAAGTTGTTCAACCTCGTCCGGCCCGAGCGCGCGTACTTCGGCCAGAAGGACGCTCAGCAGGTCGCAGTCGTCCGGCACCTCGTCCGCGACCTGAACGTGCCCGTGGAGATCCGCGTGGTGCCGACCGTGCGCGACCCGGACGGACTCGCCCTCTCGTCCCGCAACGTCCACCTCTCCCCCGGCGAGCGGGAGCGTGCGCTCGCGCTACCGCGTGCGCTGCGCGAAGCCGTCGCGAGCCCGGATCCCGCCGCCGCGGCGCGCGCCTCGCTCAACGGCCTCGAGCCGGAGTACGTCGAGGTGCTCGACCTCGGCGACGCCAAGGTTCTCGCCGCCGCAATCCGCGTCGGCTCCACCCGCTTGATCGACAACGTCCTCCTGGAAGGAGAGCTCAGATGAGCAACGACCCGAAGCCGAAGCCCACGCGCTACGCCTCCTGGACGGCCGGCAAGCTGCCGCTCCCCGAGCTCGCGGAGATGAAGCGGCGAGGCGACAAGATCGTGATGGTCACGGCGTACGACGCGCCCAGCGGGCGCCTCGCCGATGCCGCGGGCGTCGACCTGATCCTCGTCGGCGACTCGTCCGGGATGGTCGTCCACGGCCGGGAGTCGACGGTGCCGGTGTCCCTCGACGAGATCGTGTTCATGACGCAGTGGGTGACGCGCGGGGCGAAGCGGCCCATCGTGATCGCGGACATGCCGTTCGGCTCGTACGAGGAGTCGGACGAGCAGGCGGTGCACAACGCGGTGCGCCTCGTGAAGGACGGCGGCGCGGATGCCGTCAAGCTCGAGCGCGGCGGGACCTCGGTCGCGCGGGCGCGGGCGATCGTCGGCGCCGGGATTCCCGTGATGGGGCACGTGGGGCTGACGCCGCAGACGGCGACCGTCCTAGGCGGCTTCAAGGCACAGGGTAGGACGGCCGAGCGCGCGCGGCAGCTGGTCGAGGATGCGCTCGCACTCGAGGCGGCGGGCTGCTTCTCGATCGTGCTCGAGGCCGTCCCTCCGGCGGTCGGGCGCGCCGCGACGCGGGCGCTCATGGTGCCGACGATCGGCATCGGCGCCGGCGCGGAGACCGACGGGCAGGTGCTCGTCTGGCACGACATGCTCGGCTTCTACGAGGGCCGAGCGCCGCGCTTCGTCAAGCGCTACGCCGAGCTCGGCGAGGCGATCGTCGAGGCGCTCTCCCGGTTCGCCGAGGAGGTGCGGACCGGCGCGTTCCCGGAGGAACGTCACACGTACGCCATGCCCGAGGAGGAGCAGGCCGAGTTCGAGGGCGCTCCGAATCCCAAGTAACAGACTGTTACTAACTTGGACCTCGGCCCGAATGGCCGTGCCCGCCCCCGTGCCGACCGGCTTTCCGGGGCACCTAGTAACAGTCTGTTACTAGGTAGGACAGGTCCGCTTAGTTCAGGGTCGTGGCGAGGACGACGAGGACCGGCACGGAGGCTGCCAGCCCGACCGTTGCGAGCGAGCGCCCCCAGGTCCAACCGTGGACGCTGCGCACGCCGAGGATCAGGAGCACCGCGCTCCAGGCGAACGCGAAGTAGAGAAGCGCACCGAAGGTGCGGTCGCCCGGGCCCCAGTCGGTGCCACCGGTGCGGAACAGATTCTGGCCGTAGATCGCAATCCGGATCGGCCACACCGTGAAGAGGCTGAGCGCGACCGGCACGGCCGAGAGCGTCAGCAAGTGCCTCGCGCGGCGGTAGCTACCGAGGCTCCCGAAGCGGCGTGCCGCGCCGAAGAGGAGCCCGCCTCCGAGCCAGTACACGGCGACCGCATAGACGATGCCGCCGAAGAAGGCCCAGACCGGGATGAGCGAGACCGAGAACGAGGCGTCGTTGAGGAGATGGCGCGCGACGGGCGTCGCGAGAACCCCCGCGATTCCCGCGAGCGCCGCGATGGCGGTGATCGGCTCTTGCCGCGCCTCCACGGCCGCCTCGGAGTCATCCCGCAGCGAAACGAAGACTGCACGCGGCGCGACGAGCACGGCCGGCGCGCGCAGCCACCAGCTTCGCTCGAGCGCCGAGGTACGCGGGGTGTCCACCGTCGCCGCCATCGACGATGAGAGTAGCCCCTTCGTTCAGTGCAGGGTGACCAGAGCGAGGAGCACGGTCACGACGACCCCGAACGCTAGCCAGCCCCCGGACGCCCACGCCCAGGTACGCAGTTGCGCTCTCTTCTGCGGGTCGGACTGGCTCCCCTGGAGCAGGAGCGCAGCGATCAGCGCGACGAACGGGAACACGAGCGTCGCCAGCACTGCGCCGGCAACTGCCGCGCCCGGGTAACCGGCTCCCGCATCCTCGGGCGGCGGGGTGGTGCCTGCCTCCATGTGCGGAGTCTTACGCCGTCTTGCCGCCGCGACAAGTGTCCGTTTCGGACGTGTCCTTGAGCTCTATGCAGCGGCAACGGCGCGCGCCGGCAGGACGTGCTGGAGGAAGGTGCCGGTGAAGCTCCCGTCGACCTGCGCGACGTCCTCGGGCGTGCCGACGGCGATGAGCTCGCCGCCCGCGTCGCCGCCCTCCGGGCCGAGGTCGATGACCCAGTCGGCCTGCTTGATCACGTCGAGGTTGTGCTCGATCACGAGCATCGTGTTGCCGCCGTCGACGAGGCGCTGCAACGTCTCGAGCAACTTCTCGATGTCCGCGAAGTGGAGCCCCGTGGTGGGCTCGTCGAGGATGTAGAGCGTCTTTCCGGTCGCCACCTTGCTCAACTCGGCCGCGAGCTTCACGCGCTGCGCCTCGCCGCCGGAGAGCGTCGTCGCGGGTTGGCCGAGCTTGATGTAGTCGAGCCCGACGTCGTGGAGCGTCTGCAGGCGGCGGCGGATCTTCGGGATCTTGGCGAAGAAGCGGAGCGCCTCCTCCACCGACATGTCGAGCACGTCTGCGATCGACTTTCCCTTGAACCGCACCTCGAGCGTCTCGCGGTTGTACCGCGCGCCCTTGCACGTCTCGCACGGCACGTAGACGTCGGGCAGGAAGTGCATCTCGATCTTGATCTGCCCGTCGCCCTTGCACGTCTCGCAGCGTCCGCCGCGCACGTTGAAGGAGAAGCGGCCCGGCTTGTAGCCGCGCACCTTCGCCTCCGGCGTCAGGGAATAGAGCTCGCGGATGTGCGTGAACAGGTCGGTGTACGTCGCCGGGTTGGAGCGCGGCGTGCGCCCGATCGGCTTCTGGTCGATCTCGATCACCTTGTCGAAGACGTCGATCCCCTCCACGCTCGCATGCGCGCCGGGCTTGACGCGCGCGCGGTTGAGCCTGTTCGCCAGCGCCTTGAAGACGATCTCGTTCACGAGCGTCGACTTGCCGGAGCCCGACACGCCCGTCACGGTGATGAACTTGCCGACCGGGAACTCCACGTCGATGTCCTTGAGGTTGTGCTGCGTCGCGCCACGGACGAGGAACGAGCCGCGATCCTCGGCGCGCCGCTCGGGCACCGCGATCGACCGCTTGCCCGCGAGGAACTGTCCGGTGACCGACTTTCCGACGCGCTCGACCTTCGCCGCCGGCCCCTCCGCGACGACCTCACCGCCGTGCAGGCCGGCACCCGGCCCCATGTCGACGAGCCAGTCGGAGCGGCGCATCATCTCCTCGTCGTGCTCGACGACGACGACGGTGTTGCCGATGTCGCGCAGCCGCCCGAGCGTGTCGATTAGACGCGCGTTGTCGCGCTGATGGAGGCCGATCGAGGGCTCGTCGAGGATGTAGAGGACGCCGACGAGCTGCGAGCCGATCTGCGTCGCGAGCCGCAGCCGCTGCGCCTCGCCGCCGGACAGCGTCGCCGCGGCGCGGTCGAGCGTCAGGTAGCCGACGCCGACGTCGTCGAGGAACGTCAGCCGCTCTCGGATCTCCTTCACGATCCGGTGCCCGATCAGCTCCTCGGTCGGCGTCAGCCCGAGCTCGTCGAGGAAGCCGAGCGCCCGAGCGACCGACATCTGCGTGAAGTCGTGGATCGAACGCTCGCCGACGGTGACCGCCAGCACTTCGGGCTTGAGGCGCGCGCCCTTGCACACCGGGCACGGGCGCAGCGACATGTACTCCTCGATCCGCTCCCGCGCGGTGGACGAGTCGGTCTCCCTGTACCGGCGCTGGAGGCTGGCGACGATGCCGTCGAACGCGAGCATGTACTGGCGCCGCCGGCCCATGCGGTTGCGGTACTGGACGTAGATCTTCTCGCCGTCGGTGCCGTTGAGGAAGCGGTCCTGCTCCGCCTCGGTCAGCTCGGCCCACGGCTTCGACGTGTCGATCTCGTAGCGGTCGGCGATGGCCTGGATCACGGCCTCGTAGAAGCCGGACGAGCCGCCGACCGACCACGGCACGAGCGCGCCGTCGTCGATCGAGAGCGACGGATCGGGGACGAGGAGGTCGGGGTCGATCTCCTGCTGCGAGCCGAGGCCGGTGCAACGCGGGCACGCGCCGTGGGGCGCGTTGAAGGAGAAGATCCGCGGCTGGAGCTCCGGCAGCGAGACGCCGTGGTCGGGACAGGCGAAGTTCTCGGAGAACAGCAGCTGCTCGCCTGTGTCGACGAGATCGACCGCCACCAAGCCGTCCGCGAGCCCGGCCGCGGTCTCGATCGACTGGGTGAGGCGCAGCCGCAGGTCGGCGCGCATCACGAGCCGGTCGACGACGACCTCGATCGTGTGCTTGAACTTCTTGTCGAGCGCGGGCACGCCCTCCTCGAGGACGTACTGCTCACCGTCGACCTTGACGCGCGTGAAGCCCTCCCGCGTCAGGTCCTCGAACTCGGCCTTGTACTCGCCCTTGCGGTCGCGGACGATGGGCGCGTTGATCGTGAAGCGCGTCCCGTCCGCGAGCTTCAGCACCTGATCGACGATCGCGTCGAGCGACTGCCCCGCGATCGGCTTGCCGCAGATCGGGCAGTGCGGCCGCCCGACCCGCGCGTACAGCAGGCGCAGATAGTCGTAGATCTCGGTCACCGTGCCGACCGTCGAGCGCGGGTTCCGCGAGGTCGTCTTCTGATCGATGGAAATCGCCGGACTGAGGCCGTCGATGTGGTCGACGTCCGGCTTCTCCATCATCTGCAGGAACTGCCGGGCGTAGGCGGAGAGCGACTCGACGTAGCGCCGCTGCCCCTCCGCGTAGATCGTGTCGAAGGCAAGGGAGGACTTGCCGGACCCGGAGAGGCCGGTGATGCAGATGAGGCGGTTCCGCGGCAGGCGGACGGTGATGTCCTTCAGGTTGTGCTCGCGGGCGCCGTGGACCACAAGCTCGTCGGCAGCCATACGACGGCCATTCTATCGGCCGAACGTGTGTTCGGCCACTCTTGTTTCTTGCGGTTAGCGGCGCTGCTGGATGAGGCGGGTCAGCCGCCGCGGGACGCAGTCGATCTCGAGCTCGCCGGCGACGACGGTTCCGTAGCCGAAGATGCGGCCCAGCAGCGGCCGCTCGACCTCGAACACCGTCCCGTTCAGCGAGACCGACGCGCTGCTCCGGCGCAGGAACCCGTGCTCGACGACGAGCGCGTTCTCGGTGACGAAGAGGTGCGTCCGGTCCCAGCGGGCGACTCCGACCACGGCGGTCACGGCCGCGAGGCCGAGCAGGACGGCACCGACGACTCCCACCGCAGTCCACGGAGCGAGGAAGCACGCCGCGCCGGCGAGGGCGAGGACGGACGCGCGCAGGAGCGGGCGCGCAAGCGCGATTCCGTGGCGGTGCGCTTCGATGACGGCTTCGGTCACGTCGGCTTGGTTCTCTTTCCGACAGGGAATCCCTCGGGCCATGGGCGGAACCGCACGCCGGGCTGCGACGGCGACACTCGTTGCCCTAGCGATCGTAATCGCAGCACTCGCGCTCTGGAAGATCCGGATCGTGATCGCGCTGCTCTTTCTCGGCTTCGTGATCGCCTCGGCGATGCGGCCGAGTGTCGAGTGGCTCTACCGCCGGGCTCACGTCCCGCGGAGCGTCGGCGTCGTGCTCCACTACATGGGCTTCCTGGCGGCGATCGGCCTCTTCCTCTATCTCGTCGTGCCGGTGGCGATCACCCAGATCGACCACGCGATCGGCGGCCAGGTGCCGACGACGCGTTCGCAGCTCCACGACGCCGCAGTCCACTCGCACGGGATCCGGCACGAGATCCTGAGCGCGCTCGACAAGCGGTTGCGCCAGCTGCCGTCGGGCACCAGCCTCCTCCACCCCGCGATCACCGTGACGAGGAAGGCGCTCGAGGTCCTCGTCGGGATCCTGTTCATGTTCGCCGTCGGCGCCTACTGGATCTTCGAGCGCGACGAGATGATCGGGCTCGTGCAGTCGCTCGTGCCGCGCAGGCACCGCCGCGTCACGCGCGACACGTGGGTGTTGATCGACATGAAGCTCGGCGCCTTCGTGCGCGGCCAGTTCCTGCTCGTGATGATCGTGGCCTGCCTGCTCTCGCTCGCCTTCTGGCTGGACGGCGAGCCGTACTGGCTGTTGATCGGCGCCGGCGCGGGGCTCGTCGAGCTCGTGCCGATCGTCGGGCCGCTCGCCGCAGGCGCGGTTGCGATCGGAGCGGGGCTGACGGTGGGCTGGACGGTGGCGCTCGGCGCCGGGATCGCGGTGCTCGTGCTGCGTCAGCTCCAGGACTACGTGATCGCGCCACGCGTCATGGGTCACTCGGTCGGTCTGTCACCGCTCGTCGTGCTCATCTCGGTCGTCAGTGTGGGCTACCTACTCGGCCCGGTCTACGTGCTGATCGCGATTCCGATCGCCGCCGTCATCGCGACCGTGGTCGACGTGGTCGTTCGCGGTCGTGACCCCGCCGAGGAGAACGCACCGGCCGTGCTCTTCGCCGGGACCGGAGAAGCGAAGCGTTAGGAGCGCTACCTCGGCTCAGGCTCTACGCCAGCGTCCGAACACGAGACCGCCGAGCGTGAAGCCGAGCCCGAACGTGCCGAAGGCGAAGGCGCCGATCGCCGCCGCCTTGCGCGCCGTCGACAGACGCTGCCAGCCGGTGAGCGCCTCGCGCTCTTCGTCGGTCAGTTCCTCGCCCCGGCGCTGCTTGCGCAGCGCACCGCCGGCCCGTACTCCGAGGTAGAGGTCGTCGAAGATCTCGGAGGTGTCTTCTGTCACAGCCTCCAATCTATAGCCTCGTTCGGTTGTGAACGCGCGGCTCCTCCATGTATCCGACCTGCATGCGGGCACACATGAGGAGCGGGAGGTCGAACGCGCTCTCACGCGGCTCGTGGAGCGACTGGAGCCCCAGCTCGTCGTCGCGTCCGGCGATCTGGCCAACCGCGGCCGCCGTTCGGAGCTGGAGCGGGCGGCGGAGCTGCTGCGCTCGCTCGGCCCGCCGGTGCTCGCAGTGCCCGGCAATCACGACCTCCCCTACACGCCGGCGCGATTCGTCCGCCCCTGGGCGGAGTTCGAGCGGGTCTGGGAGACGACCGAGCCGACGGCGTCGCTGCCCGGACTGCACGTCGTCGGTCTCAACTCGGCGCGGGCGTTTCGCCACCAGGGCGGCGCGCTGAGCGACGCGCAGCTCGAAGGCGCCGCCGGACGGCTCGCCAAGGCCGAAGCCGGAGCGCTCCGCGTTGCCGTGCTCCACCACCATCTGATCGGGGCGCCGTGGCGGGCGGCCCGCAAGCGTCCGGTCTCGCGGCGCAAGCGCGTGCTGAACGCCCTCGTGGGCGCTGGTGCAGACCTCATCCTCGCGGGCCACATCCACCAGGCGGCCGTGAGCGAGCGCCGCGAGTTCGAGGTGGTCAGCGACGAGGCGCGCACTGCCGTTGTTGCGATCGCGCCCGGGCTCGGGCAGCCGCGGCCGCGCCGACTCGGCGAGGCTCGCGGGCTCCACCTCCACGAGGCGGACGGCGAGGCGATCGTCGTCCGGACGTTCCACTGGTCGAGCGGCGACTGGAGCCTCGCGGCCGAGCGCCGCTTCGTGCGGAGGTTCTAGGCCCGCAGGCTCTCGAGGAGCCGTGTGCGCGCCCCGGTGTACTCGTCGTCGTCGAGGACTCCCGTATCGTGGAGCTCCTCGAGCAGGCCGAGATAGTGGGCGGGGTTCTCCGTCGGAAGGTCGCCCGAGTGGGACTGGGCGGCTCCGGCCAGGGGCGGCTGCAGGGGCGGCCGAGCCTGCAGGCTGAACGGCTGGGTTCCGATCTGGTCGGGGTCGATACCGGCCCGCTTCAGCCGCTCGCGGTATTGCTCGACGCCGAAACCGCGCTCGGGGAAGCGGTAGGCGTCCCTGCCCCAGAGCGGCCGTTTCTGGACGAAGCGCCGGTAGATCACCACGAGCACAACCGCAACGGCGAAGCTCGCGAGCCCCGACCAGGAGGCGGCCTTCCGCCCGCCGAGGGCGAGCACGATGCTCGTTCCGCCCAAGAATCCGACAAGGCCGATCATCAGCGTGAGCCACGGAGGCATCGGATCCGGGCCCGGCAGGAAGAAGCGCGCCAGCGCCCCCGTGATGAAGGCGATGAAGAGCGCGCCGATCACGGCTCCGACCATGCGTGGAGGGTAGCGCGGCGGCGTGAAGGCCCAGTACGTGCGTCCTGTTACGCGGCGGTCTGCTCGAGCGCCTGCAGGTCTCGCCGCAGGTCCTTGACCTCGTCGCGCAGCTTCGCGGCGTACTCGAACCGCAGCTCCTCGGCGGCGAGATACATCTCCTCCTCGAGCGTGACGACGAGCTTCTCGAGGTCCTCGCGCGACATCCCCTCGACCTTCGTCGCGCCGCGCCGCCGCCGCGACGAAGGGACCGTCGGCGACTCGAGCTGGAGCAGCCCGGCGATGTCGGAGACACCCTTCGCGATCGTCTCCGGCACGATCCCGTGCTCCTCGTTGTACGCGAGCTGGACGGCTCGGCGACGGTCCGTCTCGTCGAGCGCCTGCACGATCGCCTCCGTCTGCTTGTCGGCGTACATCAGCACCTTGCCGTGCACGTTCCTCGCCGCACGCCCGATCGTCTGGATCAGGCTCGTCCGGCCGCGGAGGAAGCCTTCCTTGTCGGCGTCGAGGATCGCGACGAGCGACACCTCCGGCAGGTCGAGCCCCTCGCGCAGGAGGTTGACGCCGACGAGGACGTCGTACTCGCCGAGCCGCAGCTCGCGCACGATCTGGATCCGCTCGAGCGTGTCGATCTCGGAGTGGAGGTAGCGCGCCTTGACGCCCGACTCGAGCAGGTAGTCGGTCAGGTCCTCGGACATCTTCTTCGTGAGCGTCGTGACGAGGACGCGCTCGCCCGCCGCCTCGCGCCCGCGGATCTCGCCCAGCAGGTCGTCGATCTGGTTCTTCGTCGCCCGCAGCTCGACGTCGGGGTCGACGATGCCGGTCGGCCGGATCAGCTGCTCGGCGACCACCGTCGAGTTCCGGAGCTCGAACGGCCCCGGCGTCGCGGAGACGAACACGAGCTGCGGCACCTTGCGCAGGAACTCGTCGAAGCGGAGCGGCCGGTTGTCGAGCGCCGACGGAAGCCGGAAGCCGAAGTCGACGAGCGTCTGCTTGCGCGACCGGTCGCCCTCGTGCATGCCGCCGAGCTGCGGCACGGTCTGGTGGGACTCGTCGACGAAGACCACGAAGTCGTCCGCGAAGTAGTCAAGGAGCGTGAACGGGTGCGTCCCGGCGGCGCGTCCCTCGAGGATGCGCGAGTAGTTCTCGATCCCGTTGCAGAAGCCGAGCTCCTTCAGCATCTCGAGGTCGTACTCGGTGCGCTGCCTGATCCGATGCGCCTCGAGCAGCTTCCCCTCCTCCTCGAACGTCGCGACCTGCGCCTCGAGCTCGGCGCGGATCTCGTCGACGGCGCGCTCGACGGTCGGCTGCGAGGTGACGTACTCCGTCGCCGGCCAGATCGAGAGGTTGTCGAGCTTCGCCAGCACCTCGCCCGTGAGGGGGTCGAAGTGCGTCATCCCCTCCACCTGGTCGCCGAAGAACGAGATGCGGTACGCGGTCTCCTGGTTCGCCGGCTGTACCTCGACGACGTCGCCCTTCACGCGGAAGCGGCCGCGGCCGAGCATCGTGTCGTTGCGGACGTACTGCGAGTCGATGAGCTTCCGCAGCATGAGGTCGCGGTCGTGCTCGGCGCCGACCTCGACGTAGATCATCCGCTCGCGCCACTCCTCCGGCGAGCCCAGCCCGTAGATGCAGGAGACGGACGCGACCACGACGACGTCGCGGCGCGTGAAGAGCGACGACGTCGCGGCGAGCCGCAGCCGCGCGATGTCGTCGTTCCGGGACGAGTCCTTCTCGATGTAGAGGTCGGCCTGCGGGACGTACGCCTCGGGCTGGTAGTAGTCGTAGTAGGAGACGAAGTACTCGACTGCGTTGTGTGGGAAGAACTCCCGGAACTCGTTGCAGAGCTGCGCCGCGAGCGTCTTGT
Organism: Gaiellaceae bacterium; assembly: GCA_036271615.1. Taxonomy (GTDB): domain Bacteria; phylum Actinomycetota; class Thermoleophilia; order Gaiellales; family Gaiellaceae; genus Palsa-739. The sequence continues at coordinate 9,159 of DATBAH010000007.1, read as the reverse complement.
TGTGGGCGATCACGAGGGCCGGCCGGCCGGTCTTCTCGATCGTCCAGGCCATCGTCGCCGTCTTGCCGGTACCGGTCGCGCCGACGAGCGTCTGGAACTTCTCGCCGGCGAGGATCCCGTCGGCGAGCGTCTCGATCGCCCGCGGCTGGTCGCCGGTCGGGCTGTAGTCGGAGGTCGTCCGTAGCTCGGCCACTACGGACAGGGTAGTCAGCCGGCGAAGGAGATCACGCTGCGGATGCCGTCCTGCGCGTGCATGAGGTCGAAGCCGCGGTTGACCTCGTCGAGCGAGATCGAGTGGGAGATGAGCGGATCGACGTCGATGTCGCCGGCGAGGTAGCGGTCGACGAACTGCGGCACCTGGTCGCGTCCCTTCACCCCGCCGAACGACGACCCGGCGACACGGCGGCCCGTGATTAGGAAGCGCGGCACGACGCCGAGCGTCTCGCCCCTGCCGGCCACGCCGCACACCGTCGCGAGTCCCCAGCCCATGCGCGCCGACTCCACGGCCTGGCGCATCACGTCGACGAGGCCGGTCGCCTCGAAGGTGTAGTCGGCGCCGAATCCGCCGGTCAGCTCGAGGATCTGCTCCACGGCCTCGGGCCCACCGGCGAGCGTGTGGGTCGCGCCCTGGCCACGCGCGAGCTCGAGCCGCTGCTCGGCCGGATCGACGCAGACGATCCGCTCCGCTCCGCTGAGCCGACAGCCGGCGACGGCGCCGAGCCCGACGAGTCCCGCACCGAAGACGGCACACGTCGAACCGGGCTCGACCTTCGCGGTGTTGAGCGCCGCACCGAGCCCCGTGGAGAGGCCACAGGCGAATACGCAGGCGCGGTCGAGCGGAGCCTCCGGCGAGATCCTCGCGAGAGCGATCTCCGGCATGACCGTGTACTCGGCGAACGTCGAAGTCCCCATGAAGTGCCGGATCGGCTCGCCGTCGCGGGAGAGGCGCGTCGTCCCGTCGGGCAGGAAGCCCTGGTTCTGCTGCTCGCGAATCGCCAGGCAGAGGTTCGTGCGCGGGTCGCGACAGTGGATGCACTCCCGGCATTGCGGCGAGAACAGCGTCACCACGCGGTCGCCCGGCGCAAGCGAGTCGACGCCGTCTCCGACGCTCTCGACGACACCTGCGCCTTCGTGCCCGAGCACCGTCGGCGCGTAGCCGGACGGGTCGGCGCCCGACGCCGTGTACAGATCCGTGTGGCAGACGCCGCAGGCGACGAGGCGCACGAGCACCTCGCCCGCCTTCGGGTCGGCGAGATCGACCTCCTGGACCTCGAGGGGCTGACCGAACTCCTCGAGCACGGCTGCGCGGATCTTCATCTCGGAATCAGTATCCGAGTTGGGACGCGTACGCGTTGCGGTAGATCTTCTTCAGCCGCTCGACCTTGTCGACGTAGTCCCGCGTCTCGTCGAACTGGATGCCGACGTGCTCCCGCTCCCAGCGGTCGACGTTGTCCTCGCCGGCGTTGTAGGCGGCCAGCGCGAGCCGCTCGTCCTGGTCGTAGCGGTCGAGCAGATGGCGGAGGTACCACGAGCCGTAGCGAACGTTGATTTCCGGGTCGGTCAGGTCGGAGACGCGGAAACGGCTGCCGCCGGTCGCCTTCGCGATGCCCTTCGCCGTGCTCGGCGTCAGCTGCATCAGGCCCACGGCGCCGGCGGCGGACTCCGCGGTCGGGTCGAACTTGCTCTCGGTCTCGATCACGGCCGCAAGGAGCGCCGGATCGATGTGGTTCTCGTCAGCGTGGACGTGGACGATCGTCGCGTAGTGGAGCGGGTACCAGAGGCGCTCGTACCACGGCGGCTCGGTTCGCTGCAGGTACGCGAACGCGCCGATCGCCACGAGGACGACTGCTCCGACGACGATCCAGCGCCTCAGGAGCGTCGTAGCTCCTCCAGCACGCCTGCGACCCAGGCGTCGAGCTCCTCGAGCGAGCCGTCGTTTACGTAGGAGAAGTCCGCCCGCCGCACTTTCTCGTCTTCGGACACCAGCCGATCCTCCCTCTCCGCGAGGGCGCCGCGCCGCGCTTCCCTCACGTCGGGCGGCGCCGTTACGACGACGACGCGGTCGAAACGCTTCTCACCGCCGGTCTCGAAGAGGAGCGGGATCTCGGCAACCGCGACGTCGGCGGTCTGCTCGGCGAGCCACGCCTCGGTGGCTGCGCGGACGCGCGGATGGAGCTCGGACTCGAGCCAGGCGAGCTCGGCGCGGTCCGCGAACACGATCCGGCCGATCTCCGCCCGGTCGACCTCGTCGCCGCGGAAGACGCGCTCGCCCCAGCGATCGCGAAGCGCCGCCTGCAGCCCCTCGTCCTCGCGGTAGAGGCGGTGGACGACGTCGTCGCTCGAGATCACAGCGGCTCCGTGACGCGCGAACGCGCCGAGAGCCTCGCTCTTGCCGGCCGCGATTCCGCCAGTGAGCGCGACCGCGAGCGGTCGCTTCATCCCTATTCGGCCGGGGCCTCGTCGGAGGCGTCGGCTTCGGCTTCCGGCTCTGCTTCGACGGCAGGCTCCGCCTCTGCGACCGGCTCCGCCTCTGGCTCGGGCTCGGCCTCAGCGACCGGCTCCGCCTCGGCGACCGGCTCGGCCTCGGGCTCGGGTTCGGCGACCGGTTCCGCCTCGGGCTCGGCCTCGGCGACCGGCTCCTCTGCGGCGACCGGCTCGGGTTCCGGCTCGACCGCCGCGGGCTCTTCCGCCTCGACGACCTCGGCGGCAGGCTCTTCCTCGCCGACCTCGGCGACAGCCTCGGCCTCCGCAGCAGGCTCTTCGTCCGCCGGAGGAGCCTCGAGCGCCTCGGCGGCGGGAACCTCGTCGGCGAAGACCTCGTCGGACAGCCCGAGGGCGGGCGGCGCGGCCTCCTCGCCGGGCATCGGCTGCACCGGCATCCCCTCCTCGACCCGCTTGAGCGAGAGCGAGAGGCGCCGCCGGTCGGCGTCGACCTCGAGGATGCGGACGTTCACGTTGTCGCCCTGCGAGACGATCTCGCGCGGATTCTCGACGTGGTGCAGCGCGAGCTCGGAGATGTGGACGAGCCCCTCGACGCCAGGCAGGATCTCGACGAAGGCGCCGAAGGTGACCACCTTCGTCACGGTGCCCTGGACGACGTCACCCTCCTGGTAGCTGTCGAGCACCTGCTGCCACGGGTCGGTCTGCGTCTGCTTGAGGCCGAGCGAGATCCGCTGGCGCTCGCGGTCGATGTCGAGAACCTGCACCTTGACCGTCTGGCCGATCTCGAGCACCTCGGACGGGTGGTTGACATGGCTCCACGAAAGCTCGGAGATGTGGATGAGTCCGTCCATCCCGTCGAGGTCGACGAATGCGCCGAAGTCGACGATGTTCGAGATCGTCCCTTCCACGACGTCGCCGGGGTTGAGGCGGTCGAGGATCCGCTGCCGCTGCTCCTTGCGCTCCTCCTCGAGCACGGCGCGGCGCGAGAGGACGACGTTGTTGCGCGAGCGATTCAGCTCGATGACCTTGCACTCGAGCTCCTGGCCGAGGAACTCGTCGAGGTCCTGGACGCGGCGGATGTCGACGAGCGACGCCGGCAGGAAGCCTCGCACGCCGAGGTCGAGGATGAGGCCGCCCTTGACGACCTCGATCACGCGGCCGGTGACCGGTTCGCCCTTCTCGTGGGCGCTCTCGATCGCCTTCCACGCGATCTCGAACCGAGCGCGCTTCTTGGAGAGGATCAACCTGCCTTCGGCGTCCTCCTTCGTGAGCACGAGCGCCGCGATGTCGTCACCGAGCGAGACCTCGTCCGCGGGGTTGATCGACCGGCGAATCGAAAGCTCCGAGACCGGGATGACGCCCTCGGACTTGTAGCCGATGTCGACGAGCACCTCGTCCTTGTCGACCCGGACGACGGTGCCGTTCACGACCTGCCCCTCCTCGATCGTGGGGAAGGTGGACTCGTAGTCGGGGACTAGCTCGCCGGTCTCGGGATCGGTCGTCCAGACGCCTTCCTCGAGCCGCGGATCGTTGATGGTCTCGTTCGCCATGCGGCGGGTCAATATAGCTGGGTCATCCGGGCCTCGGGGCTAGGCTGACCCGGATGGAGGAGCGCTATCCGATCGGCGTCACGGACACCTGCGCGGTGCACGTCCTGCGCCACGACGGCGACGCAGCCGCCTACGGGAGCTGGTCGGCGACGATCGGCTTGCGAAGCGGCGAGGCGACGATCCGCGTGCCGGGCCACTACGCCGGCGTCCTCGCGGAGCGGCTCGGCACGGCGGTGGAGCGGTTCGCACCCGGGCAGCGGCTCGCGAGGGACGAGTATCTCGACGTGACCGCGCTGGCGACAGACGAGATCGAGACGATTGCACTCTCCTCCACGGCCCGCTCGCCCGTGCGCGTGACGCTCGAGGTACCGCGTGACGAGGTCGACGTGCTTGTGTCACTGCTTGCCGACGCGCAGCATCTGATCGAGACACTCAGACAGGGGCTCGGTCTCGTGCCGGACTCGCTGCCGGAGCTGATGTGAGCGCGTTGCTGGACTACGCCACCGCGGGCGCGCGCGTCGCGGAGCGTGCACTCGTGCAGCGGCCGAGGCTCGGGCGCGAGGAGCGGCTCGTCTTCGTCGTCGGCTGTCCCCGCTCGGGGACGACGTTCGTCGGCCGCGCGATCGGCGGCCTCCCGGGCTTCGTCGACTTCGGCGAGGTCACGCCGTGGAAGGCCGCTCTGCCCACCGAGCCCTCCGCGGCCGAGCTGCGACGGATCCTCGAGCGCATCCGGCGACTCGGGCTCGCGTGGGGCCTGCGCGGTGTGGAGCAGACTCCCGAGACGGCGCACGTCCTCCACGCTGCCCTCGAGGCGTATCCGGAGGCGCTGGCGGTGCACGTGCTGCGAGACGGCCGCGACGTCGTCTGCTCGCTGCTCGAGCGGGGCTGGCTGAACGCCGATCAGGCGGGGCACGACGACGCCCGTCTCCCGTACGGCTCCGAGCCGCGCTTCTGGGTCGAGCCCGAGCGGCGCGACGAGTTCGCGCAGGTGAGCGACGCTCGCCGGTGCGCGTGGGCGTGGCGGCGCTACGTCGAGGCGGTTCGAGCGGCCGACGCGGGCGATCGCCTGCTCGAGATTCGCTACGAGGGCCTGGCGAGCGTGGCCGACCGGCTAGCGGAGTTCCTCGGCTCGAACGTGACCTCGACTCATCGAGCCCTCGACCGCTTCCGCGACTCCTCGATCGGCCGCTGGCACCGCGAACTGACGCCGGAGCAGGTCGCCGACGTCGAGGCGGAGGCGGGCCCGCTCCTCGCCGAGCTCGGTTACGCCTAGGCCCACACACGCAGCTAACAGGCATCTGGCTATCCTCGTGCAGATGTTCACCTGGATCGAAATCGCCCTCCTGTACCTCCTGGGCATGGGCCTGTTCTTGTGGCTCGGCGGCATCTCGGCCGCCGGCGACGCGATCGCGCGGTGGGGCCGCGAGACGGCCGAACGACGCCGCTGCGCGGCATCGCCCTGCTCGTAGCGCTTCCCGCTACGGGTCGCCGACGACGATGAGGTCCTGGAGCGCCGCTACGTGGGCGGCGAACCGCTCCCGCCCCAGAGGCGTGAGTCGCGCCCGGACGCGCCGACGGCGCTCGCTCACCGGCATCTCGATCGCGGCCGCGGCGAGGAGCGCCACGACCGACAACCTCGTCGCCGGGCGGCCGTGTGTGCGGGAGGATCCACCTCATGACTCGCAGTCGCTGGATGGCACTGCTCTTCGCCCTTGGGTCGACCTGTTTCCTCGTCGGCCCGTTTCCGGGCTACGTCCAGCTCGTCGGCGATTCGGCCGATGCGATCACCTTCTTCGTCGGCTCGGTCCTGTTCACGGGAGGCGGAGCGCTCCAGAGCTGGCTCGGCTGGGGCGAGTGGCGCGCCCGCAGTAGCGGCGGTCGTGCCGCCTGGTGGTCGGCGATCGTCCAATCGGCCGGAACACTCTTCTTCAACGTCACGACCTACCACGCGATGCACGTCGCGCTGTCGAGCCCGGAGTACAACAAGCTCGTCTGGCGACCGGACTGGCGCGGCTCGATCTGCTTCCTGGTCTCGGGTGCGATCGCCTACGCCGCTTCCCCACGCCGCGGCAGGCATGGCTGGCTGCCGCGGCGCGGCGGAGACGGGTGGTGGCAGCCGGGCGTCAACCTGCTCGGCTGCATCTTCTTCGGGATCTCGGCGGTCGCCGGCTACATCGTTCCCTCAACGGGCTCGATGCTCGACCAGGCCGCCGCGAACTGGAACACCTCCCTCGGCGCCGCGTGCTTCCTCGCCTGCGCGCTGGACACCCTCCGCACCGACAAGGCCTCGAAGATGCCGTTACGGCGTGAGCTTCGCAAGCTCGAGCACGACCTCCAGCGCCGATGAGTTTTCGGTGTTCTGCCGAGTCTCTACCGCAGTAACTACTCCAGGAGGACACGTGAAGCTACTTCTCACTTCCAGCGGCATCACCAACTCGAGCATCCAGGACGCGCTCGTCGAGTTGCTGGGCAAGCCGATCGCCGAGTCCAACGCGCTGTGCATTCCCACGGGAGTGCAGCCGTTCCCGGGCGGGCCGTCGCACGTCTACCAGTTCGTCACCGCGACCAACTTCGGCCCGATGTGCGGCCTGGGCTGGAAGTCGCTGGGAGTCCTGGAGCTGACCGCGCTGCCCAGCATCAAGGAGGAGTACTGGACCTCCGCCGTCCGGGAGACCGATGCGCTGCTGGTCTGGGGCGGCAGTCCAAGGTATCTCTGCTACTGGATGCGGCAGTCCGGGCTGGCCGACCTCTTGCCCTCGCTGCGGCCCGAGATGGTCTACGTCGGGACGAGCGGCGGAGCGATGGTCGCGACCCCCGACTTCGGCGGCGTCGCATACGACGGCTTCGAGCCGGTCACCGGCAGCGACGAGGCGTTGGGGCTCGTCGATTTCTCGGTGTTCCCACACCTCGATCGCCAGGACGCCCTTCCACCTGCGCCTCAGGAAGAGATCGAAGCATGGGCCGCCGGGCTCTCCGTGCCGGCCTATGCGATCGACGACGACACCGCAATCAAGGTGGTCGACGGCAGTGTCGAAGTCGTCTCCGAGGGGCGCTGGATGCTGCTCGACTCCCGCGTGGAAGCGAGCTAGCCCGAGAGCTCGCGGAGACGGCGGACGCGCGAGGAGTCGTCGTCGGTCAGGAGCTCGAGCGCGCGGCGGGCCTGCTCTTGCGCTTCCGCATCGCGGCCCAGGGCGGCGTAGTCCTCGGCCAGCTCCTCGTAGAAGTAGCCGTCTTCCGCTCCTGCCTCGGCGGCCCAGGCGACGCACTGCTCGAGCGCTGCGGCCGCCTCGCCGGCTCGGCCGACTGTGCGGAGTGCCTTGCCGACCGCATAACGAGCGACCTCACGCTCGTAGGGACGTTGGTCGTCGCGTTCGCGGGATGCAAGTGCGAGCTCGAACGCCTCGAGCGCACCTGCCGTGCCGGCCTCGTATCGCGACCAACCCAGGTTGTTGTAGAGCGGGCCGAGCCAGTAGCGAACCCCCGGATCATCCGCCGCCGCGGCGATCTCGACCGCCCGTGCCGTCCATGCCTCGCTGTCACCGACGATCGCGAGCATGTGCGCCGCATCGACGGCGATCACGTCGTCCCCGTTCGAGCGAGCTCGCTCGAACGCCTCCTCGAACTGCGCCAGACCCTCCCCCGCTTGCCCGGATGAGCGCTCCCGCCGGCCGCGCTCGAGCAGCACCTGCGCCTCCGCCCCACCGAGCGTCTCGGCAGCGTCGAGCAGCGCGTCGCACTCCTCGAACCGACCGCGGAGTCCCTCGACTCGCGCGAGCTGCGTCAACACTTCGGCACGGCCGGAGTCCGAAGTCTCGAGCGCGAGCTGTGCCCGAAAACGGCCCTCGGTCGTGTCGAGGTCGTCGAAATCCCACAAGGGACGAAGCCTGTCGCCCATCGCGACCGACGATAGCCACCCACGCGAAGGCGGACTTGTAGTGGCAGAGTCGAGGCCAAAAGGAGGCGCCGTGTCAGGCCCATTCGTCTTCATCGCCACCAACCGACTCAAGCCGGGGAAGCTCGCCGCCGAGAGACAGCGGGTGCCGGGCCTCGTCGAGTTCGTCGAGGAGAACGAACCGCGCGTGATCGCGTTCAACGAGTACGCCAACGACGAAGGCACGGAGGTCGCGGTTGTCCAGATCCACCCGGACGCCGACTCGATGGCGTTTCACATGGAGGTCGTTGCCGAGCGCGCCGCCGCCGCGTATGCGGAGACGGTCGCCGAGACGACGAGCATCCAGGTGTTCGGTACACCCGGCGACGCCGTTCTGGAAATGCTGGAACGCCAGGCCGGGGCGGGCGTGCCGCTAGCAGTCAAGCCCGTCCACCTCGGCGGCTTCACGCGCTGAGCTGTCGAGCTGAGAACTCGCGTCTCGGCGGCGCTGACGAACTCCGCGAGTAACGACAACCGCCAGCGATCGGCTACGGCCCGAGCCGTGTGCGACGGCGGAGGCCGAGCCGCTTCTGGACGGCACGGTCTTCATCGCCGTCCTTCTTCGCCGCCCAGATGAATGCCCAAACGACGACCGCGAGGGTAACGACGCTGACGGCGGCGATCACTATCCCAAGGAACGTGCTCACAGCCACAGCTTACGATCCCTCGGGCGACAGCCCGCTCGCCTGGGCCACTGTTCCGGAATGACCCCTGACCGGCGGACACCCGACACAGGTCAGCCGCCAGGCTGAGTCTGCGTCAGCCAGTCAGTCAGGAAGGCGATTAGCAGCTCGGCCTCCGCACGGGTGATCCAGGCTGAACCCTCTCCCGCGGTAGCCGCGAGGAATCGCGCAGCCTCGCCCGTAGGCGCGACTACGACCTGGAGCCGTCGGTCCCATTCGGCGACTGGATCTGTCCCCGCAAGCTCAAGCGTCTCCCGGTATCGCTCCACCTGACCAGCCTAGGGGGATGTCACTCAGCTGGGCCAGCCCCCGAAACGTGACCGGGTCTAGCAGGCACGACCGATTGCGTCGGCATCCGATTCCTTCCTACCCTTGAAGCGGCCACTTCCCGGCCCTCTTCAACGCTCCCAGGGTCGCAGGGAGTTTGTCCGCCCCCTTCCGGAGTGACCCCTGGCGGATGGTCAAGCGTCGGTGCTGAGCAGGAGAAGCGTTGGCTCCATTGCGGCCGGTAGCTCGTCGAGGATCTGGGATAGCTCGGCGTTGGCATCATCGG
>DATBAH010000006.1:0-37835 GCA_036271615.1 Gaiellaceae bacterium | reverse complement strand
CAGCTGGGCCAGCCCCCGAAACGTGACCGGGTCTAGCAGGCACGACCGATTGCGTCGGCATCCGTTTCCTTCCTACCCTTGAAGCGGCCACTTCCCGGCCCTCTTCAACGCTCCCAGGGTCGCAGGGAGTTTGTCCGCCCCCTGCTTCTCCTTCTTGACGACTTCCGGATCGTTAACCGGCTCGCGGAGCCAGGCGTGCAACCGGCGGAGCAGTCTCATCTTCGGTGGCACGAGCAAAGTGACCCCCAAGACGACACCAAGAAGTGTTGCAGACTCGGCGAGCGAGCCTCGTCTGACGGCTGATCACTGACCTGGGCCAGTGTTCCGGAGTGACCCCTGGCGGATGGTCAAGCGTCGGTGCTGAGCAGGAGAAGCGTTGGCTCCATTGCGGCCGGTAGCTCGTCGAGGATCTGGGATAGCTCGGCGTTGGCATCATCGGCTTCGATTGAGACGACCGCTCCCAGGGACTGTGCGAAATCGAGTTCGGCCGCGACGACTGCACGCAGAGCGGTCGAGTTACTAGTTGCGCTTCCGGCAATCAAGAACAACTCGGCCGCAGAGGGAGCGAGGGGTGGCCCATGAAGCCCAGCGACAGCGGCAATGCGACCCTCGCTACGCACGGCGCAGGCAGTTGCGGGCAGCCAGGACTCCCCGCAGAAGAGCTGCAGCGATTCCTCCAGCGACCGCCGTGTCGTCGGTGACCAATGAGCATGTTCGGCCGCGTAGGCGGCCTCATGGGCAATCGCCAGGTCGTCGCGCGGAGTGCCCTGCTCGATCAGACTTGGCGGGCTAGCGGCGATCCATGCCCGCACATGAGGGTCGTTCGGATCTACAACACCGACACGACTTCGCATCAGGACGGTAAAGCCGCGTGCACGAAGGAATGCCATTCCCACCTTGTCGATCTCTCGGACGCGCGCGAGCAGAGGTCGGCCATCCCCAAGCCCCATCAAGTCGGCGAGGAGTGTGCTCCCGACACCTCGACGCCGAGCGTCCGACGCCACGACCACGACGACGAAGTACCGCGAGGGGTGCCGTGCAGTGGCAAGCAGCGTCCCCACCCCGACGATCTCGTCATCGCGCACATAGACCAGTGTCCGCCGCCACCGATCCTCGCCGTCCACGTCGGAACCGTGAGTAGCTGAAATCGAGGCAAGAGTCGCGTCGTCAGGCCAGGCCGACTCAAGCAGCGCCGCGACTGCCACGGCGTCTTCCTCCAGATACGGTCGGATCACCCCCGAACCGTATTCGGCAACAAGACCCTCGCCTGGGCCAGTGTTCCGGGAGTGACCCCTGAGCTAAGCCCTCTCGATTTTCGTAGGTAGGCGCAGGGCGGCGATGAGACCGATCAGCCCGAACAGGGCGAGGGCGATCATCGCGACGGCGTACGAGCGGGTTCCGAGCGCGACGACAGAAACCAGGATCGTGCCTGCGATGGCGGTGCCGAACGTCGAGCCGAGGTTGGAGACGCTGCGGGAGAGTCCCGAGATCTCCCCCTGGAGCGCCTCGGGGAAGCTTGACTGCACGACGTTCACCGAGGGGGTCAGCATTGCGCCCAGGCCGAGGCCGATAAGCAGTAGTCCAGGCACGAAGGCGACAACCCGGGACGACGAATGCACGAAGCCGAGCAAGAGTCCGATCCCGGCGAGAGTGAGAAGGAAGCCGGCCACGATCAGCGTCCGCTGCGAGAATTTCTTCGCGAGTCGTTGCGCGGCGAAGGACGAGACCAGCACGCCGACCGTCGCGGCGGTGAAGACAACGCCGGTCCCGATCGCGCTGTACCCGCGAACCTCTTGCAGGAAGACGGAGACCGTGAACGACACCCCCATGAGCAGAAGCCACTGAATGTTCTGGGTGATCAGGGCGAGGTTGCAGGTCCGGTTCCTGAACAGCCGCGTCGACAGGAGCGCCTCCTTTCCCTGTCGCTCCCGCGCCCGGATGTAGAAGAAGAAGCCGATCAGCAACCCGAGTCCGAGAACGAGGAACACCGCGAACAGCACATTGTTTGTACCGGCCTGCAGGATCCCGAATACGACGAAGAACATGCCGACCGCCGAGAGGATCGCCCCAACGGCGTCGAAGGGCCGTGTCGGGTCGGCTGGGAGCGGATCGTCGAGGCCACGGCTCAGGACAATGATCGTCCCGACGACCAGAGCCTGAAAGACGAACGCGGCCCGCCAACTGATACCGGTCGCGATCACGCCACCTATCAGCGGACCGGCCGCGGCGCCGATGCCTCCGAGGCCGCTAATTGCACCGAAGGCCCAGGCCCGCGAGGTGAGATCGCTGAACCACAGCGTCGCGAGGATGTAGACAGGAGGGATCAACAGCGCCGTACCAACGCCCTCGAAGACCGAGTTCCCGACGATCAGCACACCGATACCCGGCGAGGCCGCGCTCAGCAGCGCGCCGACCCCGTACAGCGTTAGGCCCATCGTGAAGCAGCGCTTGCGGCCCCACCGGTCGGTCAGCTTGCTGCACGGGATCATGAGGATCGCCATGATCAACAAGAACAGGGTGATCGCGGTCTGCACGCCCTTCACGGTCGTGTCCAGGTCATCGCTGATGTCGGTGATCATCACGTTCATGTTCGAGCCCGCGAAACTGCAAATGAACTGCGCAAGCGCGAGAGGAAGGATCAACCTCCGCGGGGACATCCCCGCCCGGCCCGAAACCAGGACGCCGCTCGAGGCAGCCGCGTTGTCAGTCACCGCGGTTCACCCACGCAACGCGCGTCCGTAAGTAATCCTGTCCCTCGCGTCGGCGAACCGGCGAACCCAGCCTCGGTTCCACGAAGACCCTCCACTCGGGACGCATCCTTTCACGAAGACAACCGCCCAACAGGGCGTTGGACAACCAGGGTGGCACTCGCCTGGGCCAGTGTTCCGGAATGACCCTGAGCAGGACCGGGCTACGGGCCGTACGAAGGGGGAAGCGTGTAGTACCTGAGGCAGCCACCGTCGCGAACCAGGATCACGAACGGCAGCTGGCGAGTCCACTCGTAGTGCGGCAGCAAGATCGGCTTCGAGTTCGTGAAGTAGCCGAACACTTCACCGTTCCGGCGCAGCGGTGTGTAGCCCTTCGGAAGTCGGTAGACATGAATCGGCTTCGCCGCTGCTCGACTCGACGCGAAACATGCACGACTCCCATTCCATGTATTCGTATCGATGTAGTACCTGTGGTCGTGGTAACTGACGGCCGCCGGTATCGCGACGAAGGGCGTCGACCACCCCCACTTCTGCGCGAAGCCGAGACTGAGCGCCGCGAGCGCCACGACGACAGCGGCGAGGGCGACAAGACGTCGTTTGACCGTCACCGTTAGAACGATAGACCCCCTCGCGGGGAAGGCCCGTCGGCTGGGCCAGTGTTCCGGAATGACGCCTGAGCGGATCGCCTTGACGTTCGTTCTAGTGCTAGCGATAATAGTGTTATGGCTGCCCTCGTCCGTGAGCTGTCGTTCGCGCTCGATCCGCTGATGGCGGAGGCGAAGCTGCGGGCGAGGAGGAGGCGCTTCCTTGCGGGCCTCGGGACTCTCGTAATCGGCCTCGCTCTGCTGGGATCGATACTTGCGCTCGGGTCGAGGTCACCTCACGATCCGGGCTCGATGGGAGGGCCCCCAGCAAAAGCCTCCAATCCCCACGACATCACGCCCCAGAACGCCTCACAGACGGTCGTGCGCGGTCGGCTCTCGGTTGACGGGGTCAAGTGGGTGGCGTCGACATACGCCAGTCTCCTCGGTCGCTGCTTGGAAGTCGCTACGAGGGTCGGCTCTGTTGACGGCTGCGGTTCCAAAGGCGCGTTCACCGTGGGCATCGGCGGCCTCCAAGTCGGTGATGCCTGGTACGCCGTCCCGCACGGCTTAGCACCTCCGGCAGCCGCCTCGGCAAGACTCGCGCTAGAGGACGGCTCTAAGGTTCGGTCTTCTCAGACCTACGTCGGCAACGGGGTCTGGTTCGCCGTCTACCCAGCTACGCCCACCGCGCGAGCCAACGACGTGAGCAAGGTCGAGTTGCTCGACCGCAACGGAAACATCATCCGCTCCGCCACGCCCCCGTCGGTGTCCGCCTATGTCCGCTCGGCTCGAGAGCACATGCGACACAGTCGGTAGACCCTCGCCTGGGCCAGTGTTCCGGAATGACCCCTGAGCGCGGCGCGACTACTGAGTGCTCTGCGGCGGGAAATTACCGTGCTCGCCGACCAGGGTGACCCGGCCGCGCGGGCTACTAACTACGAACCGCCAGGAATGGTGCTGTATCCCACGGGTCGAGCCGGAGAGTCTGAATGACGTCCCTGGCCAGGTCTCAGTGAACGTAACGACCTCCGGGCCGAGCGCGCCTACGCTAGTCGCCGTGCGGCATGTTGCCTTGATCCCGCGAGATATCCTAGGGGCCTGGCCTGGAAGAAGGCAGTGGTTAGTCGTGTTGGGGGTCTTGGGGAAAATCCGCAGGATCGGCCACGAGGTCTGCACACGCGCGACTGCGGGGTCGGCCTCCGACGAAACCGTTACGCCTCCCGAGGTCGTTGGATTGCTCGCCCGGTGACTTCCGGCACATCCAGACGCAGCCAATGCGACCATCGTGAGGGCCGATAGCAATGTCAGGAATTTCACCTCGGTAAAGGTACGACACGTACGCTCCAAGTGTCACACGGTCGCGTGCGCCAGCGTCCTTACGTCTGAGGTCTCTAGCTCTTCGCGTCCGCCCACGAATCGCCGGCGCCCACGTCGACTGCGAGCGGTGGGTCGAGCGGATACGCGCTGCACATCTCCTCGCGCACGAGCTCCTTCACCACCGAGGTCTCCGCGTCCGGCGCCTCGAGGAGCAGCTCGTCGTGCACCTGGAGGACGAGCCGCGCACTCCGCCCCTCCGCGCGCAGCCGGCGCTCGATGGCGACCATCGCGACCTTGATGATGTCCGCGTTAGAGCCCTGCATCACGAAGTTGACGGCCACGCGCTCGCCGAACCCGCGCGTCGCGCGGTTCCGCACGCGTAGCTCCGGCACCGGGCGGCGCCGCCCCAGCAGGCTCGTCACGTAGCCGTCGCGCTCCGCCTGCTCGATCGTGCGGGAGATGAAGTCCTGCACGAGCGGGAACCGCGCGAGATACGCGTCGATGTACTCCTGCGCCTGCTCGCGCGGGATCTCGAGATTCTCGGAGAGGCCGAACGCCGAGATTCCGTAGACGATCCCGAAGTTGATCATCTTCGCGATCGAGCGCTCCGCCGGCGTCAGCTTGGCCGGGTCGACGCCGAGCACCTCGGCCGCGGTCGCCGTGTGGATGTCCTCCCCGCGCTCGAACGCCTCGCGCAGCTTCGGCTCGCCCGAGACGTGCGCGAGGATGCGCAGCTCGATCTGCGAGTAGTCAGCGGAGATGAGTCTGGCGCCCTGCTCGGCTACGAACGCGGAGCGGATCTCGCGACCGAGCTCCGTACGGATGGGGATCGATTGCAGGTTCGGGCTCGTCGTCGAGAGGCGGCCGGTCGCCGCGACGGTCTGGTTGAAGGTTGTGTGCAGGCGCCCGTCGTCGCCGATGAGCGACGGCAGCGGCACGAGATATGTGTTGAGGAGCTTCGACAGCTCGCGCCACTCCTCGATCACCGCCACGATGTCGTGCTCGGCGCGGATCGAGCGCAGCACCTTCGTGTCGGTCGAGTAGCCGGTCTTGCCCTTGCGGCCCGGCGTCAGCTCGAGCTTCTCGAACAGGATGCGGCCGAGCTGCTGGGGGGAGCCGAGCACGAACTCCTCGTCGGCGAGCTCATACGCCAGCGACTCGAGCTCCTCGACGCGGTCGGCGAGCCGCGCGGTGATCTCGCCCATCCGGTACGTGTCGATGCGGACTCCAGCGGTCTCCATCTGGGCGAGAACATGGCCGAGCGGCATCTCGACGTCGCGGTAGAGCGGCTCGGCGCCGCGCTCGCGCACGCGCTCGAGCAGCGGCTCGCGCAGGCGCAGCGTGACGGCGGCGTGGCGGACGAGCCGTGCCGTCTCCTCCTCTGCCTCGGGCTCGGCTACGGCTTCGACTGCGTACTCGGCCGCGAGGTCGTCGAGGAGGTACTCGCTCCGCGCCGGGTCGATCAGGTACGCCAGGATCATCGTGTCGTCGGCGGCTTCGACCCTCAAAGCCTTGGCGTCATGGGCCACGAGCGTCCCCTCGGGCCGCTCCGGCCGCGGCGAGACCACGACCTCGTCGCCCAGCGCGACCGCGATCCGCCCCTCGTCGGCGGCGATCCCGACCGGCTCCGGACTTTGTAACAGACTGTTACTTGCCTCCTCGCGCCAGGCCACGGCCGTACCGGCCGAGATGCGCTCGCGCGCGGGCACAGCCTCGTCGAGCTCGTCGACCCGCCCGAGCAGCGCCCGGAACTCGAACTGCCGGAAGGTCTCGCGCAGCTGCGCGCGGTCGGGCGGCGCGAGCACGAGCTCGGCCGGGTCGGCGTCGATGTCGAGATCGCGCCGCATCGTCGCCAGCACCTTCGCCGCGCGCGCCTGCTCGGCGAACTCCGTCAGGTTCTTCTTCCGCGCGGGTGACAGCTCGTCGACGTGCTCGAGCACGCCCTCGAGCGACCCGTACTGCGCCACGAGCTGCCCGGCGGTCTTGTCCCCGATGCCGGGGACGCCCGGGATGTTGTCGGAGGAGTCGCCCTTGAGCCCGATGAAGTCGGGAATCTGGTCGGGCCGGATCCCATACCGCGCCTCGACGCGCTCCGGGGTGTAGACGTTGACGTCGCTCACGCCCCTCGGCGTCATCATCAGGCAGACGTTCTCGGAGACGAGCTGAAACGCGTCGCGGTCGGTCGAGACGACGCAGGTCTTGATTCCCTCGTCGTCGGCCCGCGTGGCGAGCGTGGCGATCACGTCGTCCGCCTCCCAGCCCTCGAACTCGAGGTTCCGGTAGCCGAACGCTGCCACGATCGGCCGCAGGTGCGGGAACTGCTCGCGGAGGAGGTCCGGCATCGGCCGGCGGCCTTCCTTGTAGACGACCTCGACCGCCTCGGCCTGCGCGTGACGATGCACCGGACGCGTGTCCCAGGCGACCGCGACGCCCTTCGGCCGGTAGTCGGAGAGGAGCTTGAAGAGCATGTTGGTGAAGCCGAGGAGCGCGTTCGTGGGGAATCCCTCACTTGTTGCCAGCTCTTCGGGCAGGGCGAAGAAGGCGCGGTACGCGAGGTTGTTCCCGTCGACGAGGAAGAGCTCGGCGTCGCGCGCAGGCGCGTCGTTCAGGTCGAGCTCGGCTCCGGTGAGGGTCTTCGGCGACATCCGTCCGAGTGTATTCCGACCACTGCTTGAATCCGCCGGTGCCACGCGTCCCGCTCCTGTCCGGCAGCCGCCTCGTCGTCGCGTCGGTACCCGCCGACGCTCGCGTCCTGCGGCCCCCGGCGCCGGGACGGGCGACGGATGTCGACGCGGCGACCCGTGAGGCGCTTCGCTTTCCGCTCGACGGGCCGTCGCTGGAGACGGTCGCGGCGCGCGCCCGGCGGGCGACGATCGTGGTGGAGCCGCCCGCGGTGCCGATCGCCAGCGTGCAGGGCAACCAGCGGGCGCTGGCGATCGCGGCAGTGGTCGAGGCGCTCGAGGAGCTCGGGATCCCGACCGACCACCAGACGCTGCTCGTCGCCGGAGGCCTCGCCCGCCGCCCGAGCCTTCCGGAGATCGCGGCACTCGTCACCCCGGAGTTCCGCCGCCGCTTTCACGGCCGGGTGGCGGTGCACGACGCCGCCGACCCGGCCCTCGCCGGGCTCCCCGCAGACGCGCCGCGGGTCCGCGTCGCCCGCGAGCTCGTCGACACGGACCTCGTCGTCGTGGTGAGCGCGGCGGAGAGCGTCCTCCACGGCGGCCCGGCGGTGCTGCTCGCCGCCGCCGACGCCGAGACGCAAAGGCGCGCGACGGCGGAATCGCTGCTCGAGACCCGGGGCTCGGAGGGCTGGCGGCTCGCGACCCTCGTCGAGCAGGCGCTGGGCGGCCGCGTCCCGCTCTTCGGCGTCTCGCTCGTCCTCAACCACCCGCAGTTCACCGGCGCGCTGCGCGGCTATCCCTACGAGCCGGAAGCGGCCGAGCGAATCGCCGGCTCACCGCTCCGTCTCGCCTTCTCGGCCGCGCCGGAGTCCGTTCGTCGCCGTGTCCTCCGCACGCTGCGCGGAACGAGGACGACGGCGGCGGTGCTCGCCGGCCCTCCGTCGGTTGCGCACGCGGAGGCTCTGCTCCGGGCGATCGAGCTGCGCCGGACGACACTCGACGAGCCGCTCGACGCGCTTGTGATCGGGATTCCGGGGACAACGCCGTTCCTGCCACGAGAGAAGCCGAACCCGCTGCTCGCCGCCCACCTCGGTCTTGCGCACGCACTTGGACTGTGGCGAGATGCGTTTCCGGTCCGCGACGGGGGAATCGTCATCCTCGTCCACCGCTTCCGCCGCACGTTCGCCCGGCCGACGCAGCAGCCGTACCACGTCTTCTTCCGCGCCGACCCGATCGCCCGCGACCCGGACCTGCTCGCGGCCGCTGAAGAGGCGGTCGCGGCAGACGAGCGCGCCGTGGAGGAGTACCGCGCCGGCCGCAGCGTGCACCCGTTGCTGCCGTTCCGCGACTGGGAAGCGTGCCGGCCCGCGCTCGAGCGACTCGGCGCCGTCTACGTCGCGGGAGCGCGGGATGCCGCAGCAGTGCGGCAACTCGGCTTCGTGCCGATCGGCGGGATCGGCGCGGCGCTGCAAATGGCCCGCGGCCACCGCGGGCCCGACGCGCGGGTCGGCGTTCTGCTCGCCCCGCCGTACTTCCCGGTCCGCGTCGGGTCAGGGGACGCGTAGGCCGAGGACTTCCGCCGCCGCGACGATCTCGTCGTCGGCGATGTCGAGCGCCCTCGCCGAGACAAGCCGCAGCGCGGATCCCGCACGATCGAACACCGTCACGTTCAGCCACTGCGCCTCGAACGTCGACCACCAGCGGATGCCCGACGCGTCGGAGTGCCGCTCGTAGAGCGCACGAGCCTGCGGCTGTGTCACCTCGCGCGCCCGCGTCGCGACCCGGGACGGCCGGAGGTGCTCGCGTCGCAGCACGGCAGGGTCGTCGAGGTCGACAAGCTTGGTCTTGCCTGGCAGCTCGAGCTCGGCGAGCGCCAGCGGGAGGCCCCGCCGGACGAGCAGAGCCGGCAGCAGCCGCTGTCCCCGGAACCGCGCGAGCTGCTCCACGATGCACGAGAGCGGCTGCTCGGACAGGTAGAGGCAGCCGTAGAGGTCGGCGTTGTCGTGGCGGCCGTCGCCCTGGTACGGGCGCGGGAACCAGAGGGCGCCGTCGGGGCGATCGGGGCGGACGCGGGCGTTCCAGGCGAAGCAGCGGTACAGGATCACGCAAACGCGTCCGAGCGCTCGGCCCGGATGGCGCGCATCAGCTCCTCGGTGCGGCCCGCGCGGATGAGGTCGATCGGCCTCCGATCGCCGAGGAACGGGTTGAGGCCGAATAGCCACGCGAGAGCCGCCTCGGGCTCGTAGAGGCGGAGGAGATTCGCCCACACGAGCTCGAGCAGGTCGACCTTCTCGGCGTTCAGCGGGTCGATGCCGGAGCCGCGCAGCCAGCGCGTTACCTGGGCGCGGCTGACTCCGAGCATGTCGGCCAGCCGCGCGGCCGAGCCGAAGTCCGTGCGGAGAGCATCCACCTTCGTAGCGATCGCGACTGCCATGGTTCGCAGAGTAGCGCAACGCTTTCTGTTGCGCAACAAGATATGTTGCGACTGACTCGCGTGAGGTCACTCGCCGCGTTGCCGCGTACCATGGCGTCGCACGCCGAAGTGGCGGAATTGGCAGACGCGCCGGACTCAAAATCCGGTGGCCTTAACGGGCCGTGTGGGTTCGACCCCCACCTTCGGCATCGCTCGCTAGCTGCTGCTGCGGCGGCGAAGCACGGCGTAGACGACGACGCCGGCCGCGAGCAGGAACAGACCCACACCACCCCAGTAGTACGGGTTGGGCGTGCCGTCGCCCTCGACGCGGTGGTGCCAGCTGTTCCAGTTGAGCACCGCGACGGCCAGGAGCGGCAGCCCGGCGCCCGCGACCATCCCGGGCGCGATCGGGCCCTCGCCCCACTTCGACAGACGCGCGAGCAGGACGGCGGACACGATCGCCGGGATGAGGAGCAGGACCCCGAGGCTGACGAATCCGAGGACGAGAGCGGCGCCGACGAATGCCCAGAGCCAGAAGCCGGCCCACCCGCCGCGAGAACCCGGCCGGGTCGCGTGCGGCTGCACGGTCACGAGGACACTCTACGTCGGCCCTAGCCGAGCATTTAGGCTCGCGCCAGGATGGCGAACAACCTCGGAGTCCTCACCGGCGGCGGCGACTGCCCTGGACTGAACGCGGTGATCCGCGCCGTCGTGCGCCGGGCGGACGCGGCAGGCTGGGACGTCGTCGCGGTACGCGAGGGTTGGCGCGGCCTCGTGGAGCCGATCTTCGAGGATCTCGGACCGGCGCAGGTGTCGGGGATCCTGCCGCGCGGCGGCACGATCATCGGCACGAGCCGCACGAACCCGTTCAAGCTCGAGGGCGGTGTCGAGCGCGTCCTGCAGAACTTCTCCGACCGCGGTCTCGACGCGCTCGTCGCGATCGGCGGCGAGGACACGCTCGGCGTCGCGGCGCGCCTCCACGCCGAGCGCCAACTCCCGGTCGTCGGCGTCCCGAAGACGATCGACAACGACCTCTCGGGCACCGACTACACGTTTGGCTTCGACACCGCTGTCTTCATCGCGACCGAGGCGATCGACCGGCTCCACACCACGGCGGAGTCGCACAACCGCGTCATGGTCGTCGAGGTGATGGGCCGCCAGACCGGCTGGATCGCTGTGATGAGCGGCATAGCGGGCGGCGCCGACGTGATCCTCGTGCCGGAGGTCCCGGTCGACTTCGAGGAGGTCGCGGAGGCGATCCGCAAGCGGCACGCGCGCGGGAAGAACTTCTCCATCGTCGTCGTCAGCGAGGGGTGCGAGTTGCCGGGGCTCGCGGACGGGGGTGAGCAGGATCAGTTCGGGCACGTGATCCTCGCGAAGCGCGGGGTCGGCGAGGCGCTCGGGCGCGAGATCGAGGAGCGCACCGGCTTCGAGACGCGCGTCACCGTGCTCGGCCACGTGCAGCGCGGAGGAACGCCGACGCCGCGCGACAGGGTGCTCGCGACGCGCTTCGGCCTCGAGGCCGCAGATCTGGCTCTCGCCGGCGAGTTCGGCCAGATGGCGGCCCTGCGCGGCGACGACGTGGTCGCGGTTCCCCTGGCGGAAGCCACCGCGCAGCTGAAGGTCGTGCCACGCGAGTGGTACGACGTCGCGCACGCCTTTTTCGGCTAGGAGGGTTTGGCGAAACGCCGCTCGTCGTCGGCGTGCGATGGTCGTTCGCTGACAAGGACGCAGGGAGCTGGAATAGCAGCGCTATTCGAGCGACCGAGGACGCCGCTCTGCGGGCGAGCAGCGCGCGTCGGCGGCTCAGCCTGCGTTTCGTCAAACCCTCCTAGGCTCGGGTCAGACTTCCGGCGGAGCCTCGCCGGCGAGCGGCGACACGTCGGCGGCGCGGACGATCACCGCGTCCACACCGGCGCGCTCGAGCTCGTGGACCTCGTCCTCCGTCGTCACGACGAGGTCGGCGATCGCGAGCTTCCCCGCCGGCACCTCTGCGAGCAGGTCGAGGACGGCCTCGAGCCGTTCGTGGGGAGCTCCGGGGGGAGGCGCGAGGAGGAAGATCTCGGGGTCGAGGACCTCGAGCGCTCGCTCGAGCTCCTCCTCGCTCCCCACTTCCACCGCGCAGTCGAGGCCGACCGCGAGTGCGTCCTCGTGCCGGCTCCGGGCCGGTTCGTGATCCTCGTCCTCGTCGGGCAGCGTGACGGTGACAGCGTCCGCGATCTCCGCCGCGCGATCGAGTGCCGCGTTCGCCCGCCAGAGGATAGGCAGGCGCGTCGCCTCCCGCAGGCCCGCCGGATCCCCGTCGACGACGAGCGCTTCGGCCCGCTGCGCCTCGGCGGCTCGAGCCGCGTCGGCGTCCTCGACGGCAGCGACGACGGAGATGCCGTCGCCCTCGGCGATTGCGTGGCTGAAGCGGCGGCTCTCGTTCACGAGCGCCGATTCTCTCAGCTCACTGCCCAATCGGGTGCCAGACGGTCTTCAACTCGAGGAACGAAGCGATCTCCCACGGGCTCTCGACGTCGGCGCGGCCGTGGACGACGCGCTTGACGTTGTCGGCGGCGAGGCGCTCGAGCTCGGGCACGTCGCCGTCGGCGCCACAGAGGTCGATCGCATTGACGTCCATGTGCGAGGCCAGCACGGGCGCGAGCTCCGCGTGGTTGCCGGTGAGGAGGTTGACGACGCCGCCGGGCACGTCGCTCGTCGCGAGGGCCTCGGCGAGCTCGATCGCCGCCAGCGGTCGGCTCTCCGCTGCCACGGCGACGACGGCGTTCCCCCCGACGAGCGGCGGCAGAAGGCGCGTCACGAGCCCGAGCAGCGGCGGCTCCTCGGGCGCGAGCACGGCGACGACGCCGGTCGGCTCCGGCACCGTGAAGTTGAAGTACGGCCCGGCGACCGGGTTCGACCCTCCGAGCACCTGGGGCAGCTTGTCGGCCCAGCCGGCGTACCAGACGATGCGGTCGATCGACCGCTCCACCTCGTCGCGCCCGCTGCACAGCTCGGCGAACTCCGCGACGCGCGCCTCGACCATCTCGGCGAGCCGGTAGAGAACCTGGCCGCGGTTGTACGCGGTTGCCTTCGCCCACCCCGGCTGGGCGTCGCGGGCGACCCGAACGGCGTCGCGTACGTCCTTGCGCGAGGCGCGGGCGACGTTCTGCCCCTCCGCGTCGTACGTGCGGCCGGATTCGCTGCGCGGGAATGCGCCGCCCACGAAGAGCTTGTAGGTCTTCTTGACCGGGAGACGCTCGCTCATTCGTCGAACCTCAGGTACGGCTCGAGTCCGTGCAGCCCGCCCTCGCGGCCGAAGCCGGACTCCTTGTAGCCGCCGAACGGCGAGCTCGGGTCGAAGCGGTTGAACGTGTTCGCCCAGACCACGCCGGCGCGCAAGCGCTGCGCCATCCAGAGGATGCGCGACCCCTTCTCGGTCCAGACGCCGGCGCTCAGCCCGTAGGGCGTGTTGTTCGCCTTCTCCAATGCCTCCTCCGGCGTGCGGAAGGTGAGGACCGAGAGGACGGGGCCGAAGATCTCCTCCTGCGCGATTCGGTAGCTCTGGGCGACGTCCGTGAACACGGTCGGCACGAACCAGTAGCCCTTCTCCGGGAGCACGCACGGCGGCTGGTAGATCCGAGCGCCCTCCTCGACTCCGGAAGCGACGAGCTCCTGGATCTTCTCGAGCTGGGCGGCGGAGTTGATTGCGCCGACGTCGGTGTTCTTGTCGAGCGGATCGCCGACGCGCAGCGTCGCGAGGCGGCGCTCGAGCTTGGCGACGAGCGGCTCGTAGATCGACTCCTGGACGAAGAGGCGCGACCCGGCGCAGCAGACGTGTCCCTGGTTGAAGTAGATCCCGTTGACGATCCCCTCGACCGCCTGATCGAGCGCCGCGTCGTCGAAGACGATGTTGGCGGCCTTGCCGCCGAGCTCGAGCGTGAGCTTCTTGCCGGTGCCGGCGAGCCGCCGCTGGATCTCCTTCCCCACCTCGGTCGAGCCGGTGAACGCGATCTTGTCGACGTCTCCGCTCTCGACCAGCGCGGCGCCGGTTCGACCGTCGCCCGTGACGATGTTGACGACGCCCGGGGGGAGCTCGGCCTGACGGAGGACGTCGGCGAACAGCAGCGCGGTGAGCGGCGTCGTCTCCGCCGGCTTGAGCACGACAGTGTTGCCGCAGGCGAGCGCCGGTGCGACCTTCCACGCGAGCATGAGGAGCGGGAAGTTCCACGGGATGATCTGGCCCGCGACGCCGACCGGGTGCGGACGGCGGTTCGGGAAGGCGTACTCGAGCTTGTCCGCCCAGCCGGCGTAGTAGAAGAAGTGGGCCGCGGCGAGCGGGAGGTCTACGTCGCGCGACTCCTTGATCGGCTTGCCGCCGTTGAGCGACTCGAGAACGGCAAACTCGCGCGAGCGCTCCTGAAGGAGGCGCGCGATGCGGAAGAGGTACTTGGCTCGCTCCGAGCCGGGGAGGGACGACCAACCGTCGGCGTAGGCGGTACGCGCGGCCGCGACCGCGCGGCCGACGTCCTCGGGCGTCCCCTGGGCGACGGCCGCGAGCGGCTCCTCGTCGCGTGGGGAGATCGTCTCGTACGTCTCGGTGGCCTCGAGCCATTCGCCGCCGATGAACTGCCCGTAGCGCTCGCGGATGTGGACGACGTCGCGCGACTCGGGCGCGCTCGCGTACGTCCAGTCGCCGGGGACTCCGACCTCGGCGCCGGGTTTGTCGAGCTCACCCACGAACCCACCCCCCACCCTGTTGGGAGGGGGCAAGCCTAGGCCACCGACGTTCGCGCGAGCGTGCCGACTTCGTCACGAAATCCTGCCTCTTCAATCCTTCGTGAAGTAGTCGCCGCTCTGGTAGGCGCCGGTGCGCTCCTTGCGAAGCTGCATCAAGATGTCGTTGAGCAGCGACGACGCGCCGAGGCGGTAGAGCTCGGGCGTCAGCCATTCCGGCCCGAGGGTCTCGTGCACGACCACCAGATGCTGCACCGCCTGCTTCGACTGCCGGATCCCGCCCGCCGCCTTGAAGCCGACGCGCCTGCCGGTCTCTCCGTACACGTCGCGGATCGCTTCGAGCATGCAGAGGGCGACCGGCAGCGTGGCGGCCGGCGAGATCTTCCCCGTCGACGTCTTGACGAAGTCCGCCCCCGCCGCGATCGCGAGCAGTGTCGCCCGCCGCACGTTGTCGTACGTGCCGAGCTCGCCCGTCTCGAGGATCACCTTCAGGTGCTTGTCGCCGCAGGCCTCCTTCACCTGGACGATCTCGTCGTACACCTTCGCGTACCGACCCGAAAGGAAGGCGCCGCGATCGATCACCATGTCGATCTCGTCGGCCCCCAACTCGACCGTCGCACGCACGTCCGCGACTTTGATCGCCGTCGGGTACTGGCCTGACGGGAACCCGGTCGCTACCGCCGCGATCTTGATGTCGCTGTCCCCCAGCCGCTCGCGGACCGCCGGCACGAGGTTCGGGTAGACGCACACGGCGGCGACCGGCGGCACGGACGGATCGGACGGGTCCGGCCTGAGCGCCTTCGAGGCAATCGCCGCCGCCTTCCCCGGCGTGTCCGCACCTTCGAGCGTGGTCAGGTCGGTCGTCCGGATCGCCAGCATGAGCGCCCAGACCTTCGCTTCGCGCTTGATCGAGCGCTTTGCCAGCGACGCCGCGCGCTCTTCGAGCGCGACCGCGTCGACGGCCCCGATCCGGGGCAGCCGCGCTTCGAGCGGGAGCTCGAATCCTGCCGGCAATGCAGGCGCCTGAGCCATGCACTGAGTCTAGTCCGGGGCCGCAAAGCCGGAATTCGCCGCTCCCGGCTGCGGCGAAACGGGGGCTACTCTGCGCGGGATGATCAGGGCACTTGCGAGCCTCGTCGCCGTGGCGGCGATTTCGGTCGTTCCCGCGGCAGCAAAGCCGGGATCGACGGCGGGGCCGACGACGACGGCACACGCTGCCACCGGCTTCTCCGACACCGCCGAGACCGTGATGGGGACGCTCGTCGCCCCGCCGAGCCCGAGGTTTCTCACGCGGATCCGCAACGGGAAGATGGGCGGTGTCGTCCTCCTCGGAAACGGTTGGCTCACGCGTCATACCGCCGAGACAGTCACCGCCGAGCTGCAGCACGCGGCGTGCACACGCGGCGAGCCGCTCCTCGTCGCCGTCGACCAGGAGGGCGGGATCGTTCGGCGCCTCGCCTGGGCGCCGCCCACCGAGGCCCCCGACGAGATGACGAGCGCAGCCGTCGCACGGTCCCAGGCCGCCGGCGCGGCCGAGGCCCTTCGCTCCGTCGGGATCGACGTCGACTTCGCGCCGGTCGTCGACACGCCGGCCTCGGCGCTCAACTTCCTCGGCTCACGCGCCTTCTCGCACTCGCGCACCTGGAACGCACAGCTGGGCCGCGCCTTCGTCGGCGGCCTGCAGGCGAACGGGATCGCGGCGACCGCGAAGCACTTTCCCGGGCTCGGCCTTGCGAGCGGCAACACCGACAACGGCCGCATCGTGATCCGCGCAGCCGCCTCGAAGCTCCACCAGGGACTGCTCCCGTTCCAGAGTGCGGTCCGCGCCGGGGTGAAGCTCGTGATGCTCTCGACCGCGGTCTATCCCAAGCTGGACGGATCGAAGAGGCCGGCGGCGTTCTCGAGCACCATCATCAACGGATTGCTGCGGAAGCAGCTCGGCTTCACGGGCGTCACCGTGACCGACACGCTCACCGCGCCCGCCGCGGAAAAGATCCCGCACACCGCGACGCGCGCGATGCTCGCAGGCTCCGACCTGCTCATCTTCGGCGCCGAGAGCGCGAGCGAGCGAGGGTACGCAACCCTCCTCGCCGACGAAGCCGACTCGACGCACCTCCAGTCGCGGCTGACGCAGGCCGCGGCGCGAGTCCGGGCGCTGAAGGCGTGGCTCGCCGCGCACGGCGGCGCCACCTGCTCGTAGCTACAGCCCGAGCCGCTCCAGCGTCGCGGCGTCGCGGCGCCACCTCGGCCGCACCTTGACCTTGAGCTCGAGGAAGACCGGATGGCCGAGCAGGGCCTCGATCTCGGGACGGGCGCGCGTCCCGATCTCCTTCACGAGCGCGCCGCCCTTGCCGACCACGATCTGCTTCTGCGACTCGGTCTCGACGAGGATCGACGCGCGTACGACCCTCTCCTCGATGTCCTCGACCTCGACGGAGATCGAGTGCGGCACCTCGTCGCGGGTCAGCCAGAGGGCCTTCTCGCGCACCAGCTCGGCCAGCTGCAGCTCGACCGACAGGTCGGTGCGCTGCTCCAGCGGGAAGTAGAGGGGCCCTTCGGGCAGCAGCCCCACGAGCTCGTCGCGGAGCGCCGCCACGCCGTCTCCGGTCTTCGCGCTCACCGGATGGACCGCATGGAACTCACCGAGCTTGGCCGCGACGTTCATCTGCGTCGCAATGTGGCCCGCCTTGAGCCGGTCGACTTTGTTCAGCGCGATCACGACCGGGACGCCGAGCCCGAACACGCGCGAGGCGATGAAGCGGTCGCCGGCGCCGATCCGCTCCCGGGCCGAGAGGACGAACAGGACAGCCTCCACCTCCTCGAACGCGGCGTCGACCGTCTTTTGCATCCGCTCGGTGAGCGCGTCGAGCGGCCGCTGGAAGCCCGGGAGGTCGGCGAGCACGAGCTGGTAGTCGTCGCCGTTGGCGATGCCGAAGATGCGCCGGCGGGTCGTCTGCGGCTTGTCGGAGACGATCGCGACCTTGCCGCCGCAGAGCGCGTTCACGAGCGTCGACTTGCCGACGTTCGGCCGGCCGGCGACAGAGACGATGCCCGACCTCATCTGTCCGGCAGGTCCCACGTCTCCGGCAGCAGGTCGTCGGCGCCGTACGTCGCGACCGTGCCGTCGGCCCGCCGGAAATGGACGTGCTCGATGCGCCATTCGTGGAGCCACTGGCGGCAACCGCCGCACGGCGACGCCGTGATCGCAATCGCCTCTACCTCGCCGGGCCGCACGCCTTCGCTCGCCGCCTTGGCGATCGCCGACCGCTCGGCGCAGACGCCGAGCGGATACGCCGCGTTCTCGACATTGGCCGCCGCGAAGATGCGGCCGTCGCGCGTGAGAACGGCTGCACCGACCTGGTACTCCGAGTACGGCGCGTACGCGTTCTTCGCCGCTTCGTCGGCCCGCTCCAGCAGCTCCTCGGCTGTCACGCGAGCACGCCTCCTCCATACAGGAAGTGGCCGTTCGCCGTCTCGTGCAGATCGAGCTCGAAGCCGAGCGGCCGCACGCGTTCCGCAAGCTCCTCGGGCCGCCACCGACGCTTGACGATGCGGAAGGTGCGCCCGTCGGCGAGCGACCGCGTCTCCTCCCAGCCGTCCTGGCCGGTGCCCGTGTGCGCCGCGTCGCCCGCACCGCTGTCGACCAGGAACACGCGACCGCCGGGCACGAGCGCAGTCCGGACGAGAGCCCAGAACTCGTCGAACCGCTCCTCGGGGACGTGCGAGAGCCAGAAGGAGAAGAAGACGAGCTCGAAGCGCTCGGTGCGACGCGGCTCGAACACGTCGGCCTGCACGAGCTCGGCAGCGGAGGTGTTGAGGGCGAGCGTCTCCGCGTTCGCGTCCACGGCCACCACGCGATCCGCGAGCCGGACGAGCTTGCGCGTCCAGATACCGGTGCCCGCCGCGAGCTCGAGGACACGCCCGAGCGGCGCAAGCGCCTCGAGTGCCGTCTCCGCCTCGGCGGCATCGTCCCACCAGCGCTCGAGCCGTTCGGGCTCGAGCTCGTAGCGGCCCCGCCGGTACCACCAGTCGTCGTACTCCGGCGCCCGCTCGGCGTAGTAGCGCCTCTGTTCCGCCAACCGGTCGCTCACGCCGCGGTCACGCTCAACCGACGAGCTGGAAGACGACGAGGGTGACGAGCGCGCCGAGCGCGCCGCCGTAGGCGACTTCGAGCGTCGAGTGGACGCCCGACTCGACCCGAGTCTGCGCGACGAGCAGCGCCATGATCAGCGTCACCGCCGAGACGACGAAGCGGTGCTCGTCGCCGACGAGGTACGTCACCGCGATCCAGCCGGCGAAGGCCAGCGCGGCGTGGCCGGAGGGCAAGCCGCCACGGAGCGGCGTGCCGCGGCCCGTCCAGGCCTTGGTGGCGATGACGAGAAGGACGACGAGGACGAGCGCCACGAGCGTGATGTCGGCCGGCGCGTCGCGAACCCGGTTGAGCACGTGCGTCGCCCGCTGTCCGATCGCGCTCTGGAAGACGAGGAAGCCGACGGCGACGGCCGTGATCGAGGCGATCAGCACCGCCCCGGCGGCGATGTCCTTCGCCAGCTTCGCGTTCGGGTCGAACGACGTCGTCGAGACGTCGATCACGCCTTCGATCGCCGTGTTCAGCATCTCCGCGACGAGGACGAACGCGATGGCGAGCACGAGAACGATCAGCTGGAGCCGGGTGACGCCGACCGCGAGCGCTGCCGCGAACACGAGGACCGCCGCCAGGAAGTGGATGCGGAGGTTTCGCTGCGTCCGGAGCACGTGGATGATGCCCTCGAAGGCGTAGTTGAAGCTGTCGAGCATCGACGGCGCGCGGCCCGGAGCACGCGGCGCAGGACGACGCGGCGGCCGCTCGCGCTGCTCGTCCTCGGGGTCGCGCGGAAGCTGAGTGACGCTCACGCCGCGTACACCGCCTCGCGCGCGGCCATCTCGGGTCCGTGGTCGTAGCCGACGAGGTGGAGAAGAGCGTGCACGAGCGGGCCGCGCCACTCCTCCCCGACCACGTCGGGGCAGACGACGACGTCGCCGAGTTGGCGCGGGACGCCGTCCGGCAGCGTCGCGAGGCCGTCGATCGGGAAGGCGAGCGCGTCGGTCGCCTCGTCGACGCCGAGGTGCTCCCGTTTCAGCGAGCGGCTCTCGTCCGGCCCGACGAAGGCGAGCCCGAGCTCACCGGCGCCGACGCCCTCCCCCGCGAGGACGGAGCGCGCGAGCTCGGCCGCGGCCGCCTCGTCCACCTCCCTCCCCGAGCGGTTGACGACTTCGATCTCGATCACCGGCTCCGCTGCGACCCGGTCTGCTCGGTGTGGTGCTTGTAGGCCTCCACGATCCGCTGCACGAGCTTGTGGCGGACGACGTCCTGGTGGCTGAACTCGACGAAGGCGATCCCGTCGACGCTGGCGAGGATCTCGCGCACCTGGATCAGCCCGGACGCCTGCTCACGCGGCAGGTCGACCTGCGTCACGTCCCCGGTCACGACCATCTTCGAGCCGAAGCCGAGCCGGGTGAGGAACATCTGCATCTGCTCGGGAGAGGTGTTCTGCGCCTCGTCGAGGATGACGAAGCTGTCGTTCAGGGTGCGGCCGCGCATGAACGCGAGCGGAGCGACCTCGATCGTGCCGCGCTCCATGTATGCGTTGAGCTTCTCCGGGTCCATCGTGTCGTAGAGCGCGTCGAACAGCGGCCGCATGTACGGATCGACCTTCGCGAGCACGTCTCCGGGCAGGAAGCCGAGCCGCTCTCCCGCCTCGACGGCGGGGCGCGTGAGGATGATCCGGCCGACCTGCCGCTCCGACAGCGCCGCCACTGCGAGCGCGATCGCGAGATACGTCTTGCCCGTTCCGGCCGGGCCGATGCCGAAGGTGACGGTGCACTCGCGGATGGCGTCGACGTAGCGCTTCTGCGTGACGGTCTTCGGCGTGATCCGCTTGCCGCGGTGCGACCAGACGACGTCGGAGAAGATCTCGCGCACGTCCTCGGCCTGGTCGATGGCGCCGAGGATGGCGTCGACGGTGCCGGCGCCGACCTCCTGGCCGCCCTCGACGAGCTCGACGAGCTCCTCGACCACCGCCTGCGCCTCGGCGACTTTCACGTCGTCTCCGTCCAGCGTGAGGCGGTTGCCGCGGAGATTGACGGTGCAGCCGAGCCGGTCCCGCAGCGCCCCGAGCACCGGGTCGCCGATGCCCGCGAGCTCCGCCGCGACCTCGTTCGAAACGTCGAGAACCGTTTGCACAAACGGCAGTGTAGGGCGCTCTGCGGCGGCTCCCTCGCGCCCGCCGGGGAGGGAACAAGGGTTCGTTGCGTCGAGCACGAACATGACTCCATCAGCTCCATGCGCTAGCGTCTCGCCGGTCGGGTTCCCTTTGCAGCGCCGTTCCTATGCGACGTCACGGTCTCGTACTCCTCTGCACGCTCGCCTTCGCCGCCCTCCTGGCAACAGTCGCGGCGACGGTGGCGCGCGCCCATCCGACGCCTGAGATCCGCGCTCAGCAGGCCCACGCGCGCGACGTCCTCGCCCAGGTCAACCAGATCGGGGACAAGCTCCAGGCCGTCCAGGACCGTGAGTGGAACGCGAAGCAGCGGTTGACGCTCGTCGAGCAGAGCCTGCAGCGAAACGAGTATCGGCTGCAGGTGGCGCGGGGCAACCTCCACTCCGCGCAGAAGCGGCTCGAGGCGCGCCTCTACTCGCTCTACGTGAACGGCGCTCCGAGCACGGTCGACGTGATCGCAGGCGCCCACAGCATCTCGCAGCTCATCGACCGGGCGGAGTCCGCGCAGGTGCTTTCGAGCCAGGACGCCGCGCTGGGGCAGCAGGCGCTCAGCTTCGAGCACTCCGTGCAGGCGCGAGAGCTGCAGTTGAAGCAGCTCAAGCAGAAGCGCGAGGCTGCGGTACGGGAGATCGAGGCCGAGCACCAGACGGTCCTGTCGGAGCTCGGGCGCGAGAAGCGGCTCCTCGCGTCGATCCACACGACGATTTCGCAGCTGCAGGCGCAGGAAGCGGCGCGCGAGCGCGCGGCGAGGGCAGCAGCGCTGGAGCGCCTCCGTCGGGAAGCGGCCGACCGCCGAGCGGCCGCGCAGCGGGCCGCGGCCACCCCGACGCAGCAGGCGCCGACGTCCGCGCCGACGTCCGCCCCGACGATCGTGCCCCCGCCGGTCAGCATCCCCGTCGGGAACGGCGGGGCCGGCCATCCTTCGGCGGCCTCGATCGCACTTCACTACCTCGGTGTTCCATACGTATGGGGCGGCGCGAGCCCGAGCGGCTTCGACTGCTCCGGTCTCGTGATGTACGTCTACGCCCAGCTCGGGATCTCGCTCCCGCACTACACCGTCGCCCAATGGAACGCGAGTCAGCCGGTCTCGTCACCGGCCCCCGGCGACCTCGTCTTCTTCAACGGCCTCGGCCACGTCGGGATCTACATCGGCGGCGGCCGGTTCGTCGACGCTCCGCACACCGGCTCCGTCGTCCGCATCGACAGCATGTCGAGCTTCGGCGGCTACGACGGCGCCCGCCGCGTTCCGTAGCAGCAGCGCACGAAGCTTCGCTTCGCGCGCTGTGGAAAGGAACTCCGCGCCGCCGAGAGCGCGGTCTCGGCGGCGCTCCGTGCTGCTTCTCTCGCCCGCCCGCTGAGGCCGCTACGCGGCGTTTGCGGGAGCGGGATGGCCTCCGGCTAGAGCCGGCTTCGCCGCGCCCTAGCCTCCGGCTGGGAGAACAAGCGCGAGCTACGCAAGTTTTTCGCGGACTATCTGGCTGACCTGTGAGCCGTCGGCACGGCCGGCGATCTGCGGCATCACGTCAGCCATCACCCGGCCGAGATCGGCCATGCTCGTCGCCCCCACCTCGGCGATGACGTCGTCGACGATCTCCTCGACCTCGTCCTCGGAGAGCGGCTCGGGCATGAACTCCTCGAGCACCTCGAGCTCGCGCTCCTCGGCCGCGGCCTGTTCCTCACGCCCGCCGGTGCGGAACGCGTCGGCCGCCTCGATGCGCCGCTTCCGCTCACGCTGCAGCACCTGCAGCTCCTCCTCCTCGCTGAGGGGCCGCTGCAGCTCCTTCTCCGAGTTCCTGAGCGCGTTCAGGATCAGGCGCAGCGTGTCGCGGCGCTCCGCGTCCCGCGCGCGCATCGCATCCTTCAGCTCGTCGTCGATCTCCTCGATCAGGCTCAAGCCCAGCCGCCTTTGATGTGCCAGTGCAGATGGAAAACCGTCTGGCCCGCGCTTGGGCCCACGTTGACCTCGACACGGTAATCCCTCAACCCCTCGCGTGCAGCGACCTCGGCGACGAATTCGAGCATCCGCTGGGTCTCCTCGGGCGGAAACTCCGAAATCTCGCGGAACGTGTCGATATGGCGCTCGGGCAGGACGAGCAGGTGCACCGGCGCCTGCGGGTTGATGTCGCGGATCGCGACGAAGCCGTCCGCCGCGGCCACGTGATCGCCCTCGCGATAGAGCTTGCAGAACAGGCAGTCGTCGTTCACGCCGCCAGGATCCCGTCCTCCGAGACCGCCGCGCCGCGAACGCCGACGAGCTCACCCACCGGGGCCGACTGCGAGACGAGCCACGGGGAGTAGTCGTCGCCGTAGCCGCGACCCGGGCGGTCGACGAGCACGACGTCGTCGCGACCGACCTTCGCGCGCCAGTGAGCGAGGCACGCCTCGTGCGACGCCGCTCGCAGCCGCGCGCTCCGCTCCTTCTTCACGGTTGGCGGGACTGGATCCTCGGCGGCAGTGCCGGTGCCCGGCCGTGGCGAGTAAGGGAAGACGTGCACCTTCGTCAGCCCGGCTTCGCCGACGACGCGAAGCGTGTTCTCGAACGCGGCCTTGTCCTCGGCCGGGAAGCCGACGATGACGTCGCTCGTGAGGTTGAAGTCGTCGCGGAGCGGCCCGAGCCGACGGAGGTACGTACCGACGGAGTAACGGCGACCCATCGTGCGCAGGACTGCGTCGTCGCCCGACTGGAGCGGCACGTGGAGGTGGCGGCTCGCGGTCGGCGTTTCGCGCAGCGCGCGGACGAGCTCGTCGTCGACGTGGTTGATCTCGATCGAGGAGAGACGCAGCCGCTCGAGCCCCGATGTCGCGCCCGCCTCGCGGACGAGCCGCGAGAGGCGATAGCCGGCGGCGCGGTCGCGGTAGCAGCCGAGGTTGATCCCGGTGAGGACGACCTCGCGGTGGCCCTGGGCGACCCGGCGACGGATCTCGGCGAGCACGGCCTCGGCCGGACGGCTGCGCGAGGCGCCTCGAACCAACGGGATCACGCAGAACCGGCACGAGAACGAGCACCCGTCCTGCACCTTGACGAATGCGCGGACGCGGTCGAGGCGGGCGTCCGCCTGGACACAGCCGATCGCGCCGACGTCTCCTGCGACGAAGGCGGGCGTCTCCTCGCTCCGGCGCGCGACGACGACGACGTTGTCGGGCAGACCGGCGAAGACGTCGCCGGCGAGGTTCGCACCGCACCCGGTGACGTAGACCCGCCGGTGCGTGCGCGCCGCGCGCGCCGCCTCCTTACGTGACTTCGCGACCGCCTCGCGCGTCACGCAGCACGTGTTCACGACGGCCACTTCGGCGTCGCCGCCGCGCTCCTCGTGGCCCTCGGCGATCAGGCGCTCGCGCACGGCGTGGGCGTCCACCTGCGAGACCTTGCAGCCGAGGAAGCGGACGGAGAAGCTCGCCATCGCCGCGATGGTAGTGAGCTACGGCCGCGAGAGCTCCAGCTCCACCTCGTCGACCCACTGCACCTCCACCACGCGGAGGGCTAGTCGCGGCCGAGCAGGTCGGCGGCCCAACCGTCGCGGACACTTCGCTGCACCTTGTGCCACCCGTCGACGCGCGGCTCATCACGATCCAGGTAGCCGGACGTGATGGCCCGGTCGACGAGGAGCTCCGGGAGCATTCGTTCGACGACGTCGAGCGCAATGTTCAGCACGGCGAGGCTCGCGGGCCCGAACTCGGAGCCGACCTCGATCGCAACGCCGTTCGCCGCCGCGTTCGCGTGGGTCGTCTCGAGTGCGACCTCGTCGATGTCGACGGCGTGCACCGGCGCGAAGCCGAGCTTCGCTGCCGCCACGGAGAGGACGCCCGAGCCGCAGCCGACGTCGAGCAGGCTCGCCGGCTCGACTTCCTGCAGGAGCTCGAGACAGAGCCGCGTGGTGGCGTGTGCGCCGGTTCCGAAGGCGCGGCCGGGATCGATGAGCACCGCGATTGAATCTGCCGGAGCCTCCTCCCACGGCGGGCCGACCCAGAGGCGACCGATCCTCACGCCGTGATGGAACGCGCGCCAACCGTCTTCCCAGCCCTCCGCCACGTCGTCGACCGCCACGACGTCGAAGCCGAGCGGCGGCTCCTCCGCGTAGACGCCGTACGCGTCATCGAGTTCCTCCACGCCCTCCGGGAAGATGTGGAGCAGGAGCGCGAGCTCCGGTTCACCGCCGACGACTACGTAACGTTTCAGCGGAAGGCGCTCTTGAGCTTGCCGAACAGCCCGCCGTCGGCCTTGCCGTACGTGCCCTCGTCGGCGTGCTCCTCGAACTCGTGGAGGAGCCGGCGCTGCTCGTCGCTCAGGTGCCGCGGCACGAGAACGTTGACGAGGATCCGCTGGTCACCGCGGCCGCGGCCCTGGAGCACGGGCATGCCGCGGCCGCGCAGGACGACGATCTCGCCCGGCTGCGTCCCCGGCGACAACTCGAGCTCCTCCTCCCCGTCGAGCGTCGGGACCGTCATGGTCGTGCCGAGCGCGGCTTGCGTGAAGGTCAGTGAGACGGTCGTGTAGATGTCGTCCCCCTCGCGCACGAATCGCTCGTCGGGCCGGATCCGCACCTCGACGTAGACGTCACCGGCGCGGCCGCCGACGACCCCGGCGTGACCCTCGCCGCTGTGGCGGATCTGCTGGCCATGGTGGATGCCGGCCGGGATCTCGACCGAGAGCGTCCGTTCCTCGACCACGCGGCCGGAGCCGTGGCACTCGGCGCACGGCTGCTCGATCCGGCGGCCGGAGCCCGAGCACGTCGGACACGTCTGGGTGCGGACGAACTCGCCGAAGACGCTCCGGGTCACCTGCTGGAGCCGCCCGGCGCCTCCGCACGTCGTGCAGACGGTGATCTCGCTGCCCGGCTCTGCTCCGTCGCCCTCGCAGCGCGCACAGGTCACGGCGACCTGGTACGGCACCTCGCGCGTGACCCCGTGCGCCGCCTCGACGAGGTCGATCTCGACGGTCGCGGCGAGGTCGGCGCCGCGCGCGCGCCGACTCCCGGTGCGGCCGCCGAACATGACGTCGTCCCCGAAGAACGCCGAGAAGAGATCGGCGAGGTTGCCGAAGTCGACGTGCCCTGCCTGGAAGCCGCCGCTCCGCAGCCCCGCGTGGCCGTAGCGGTCGTAGAGATCGCGCGTCTCGGTCTTCGACAGAACCTCGTACGCCTCGACCACTTCACGGAAGCGCTCATGCGCGTCCGGCGCGTCGGAGACGTCGGGATGGAGCTCGCGTGCAAGCTGCCGGAAGGCGCGCTTGATCTCCCCTTCGCTCGCCTCGCGCCCGACGCCGAGCAGCTCGTAGTAATCCCGGTCTGTGGTCGCCACTTGCTCGGAATGTAGCGTCGGCGTCTACCGCCGAAGTCGTCCGCGGTGCCGCGGGGCTCAGTCCTCGTCGTAGATCGACTCGACGAAGCGCGACAGCTCGAGTGCGGCCGAGCGCACGGCTCCGAGCGCCTTCTCGTAGTCCATCCGGACCGGGCCGACGAGGCTGACGGCCCCGAGCGCACGGTGGACGAGCCCGTAACAGGCCCCGACGAGCGCGATCTCGGCGAGGGCGGGGTGCGCGAGCTCGTGCCCGAGGCGGACGAAGGGGCGCCGCGAGGCGCTCGGTTCTCCGAGCACGTCGATCAGGTCGGCCCGGCGCTCGACGAGCTCGAACAGGCTTCGGTAGGCGCTGAGCTCTTCCGCGCGGACTTCGCCGAGGAGATCGGCTGCGCCGCCCACGTACAGTCGCTGCTCAGCCGAGACGAGCTCGGTAAACGCCGGCCAGAGCGCAGCAAGGAATGCACGCTCGCTAGGGCTGAGCCCCGTTTCCTCGAAGCGCCGGCGGAGCAGCCCGGTACCGAGTTGCAACCCGGCAACGGCCTCGTTGAGGTAGTCGTTCGCCCACTGCGCGAGTCCCGCGTCGACCGGTTCGTCGAAGTGGAAGAGCCGCTTCGACACGCCGCCGGCGGACGTGATGACGACGACCATCACCAGCTGCGGCTGCAGGAGCAGCACC
Organism: Gaiellaceae bacterium; assembly: GCA_036271615.1. GTDB lineage: Bacteria > Actinomycetota > Thermoleophilia > Gaiellales > Gaiellaceae > Palsa-739. The sequence continues at coordinate 11,239 of DATBAH010000006.1, read as the reverse complement.
TCCACATGTCGCACATGCGTCGCCTCGAGCGGCGGCGCCGAGACGAGGGCCAGCAGACGCGTGACCTGCGAGAGCATCTCGGTCGTGGCCTGCAGAGCCGACTCGATCTGGGTGCCCGTCGATGTGAGGTCGAGGGGGAAGGCAGCCGGCCGCGGTTCGAGCCGCTCGAGCAGCTCGTCGGCGTAGAAGCGGTAGCCACGCTCGGTCGGCACGCGTCCTGCCGACGTGTGCGGATGGGTGAGCAGCCCGAGGTTCTCGAGCTCTGCGAGCTCGGCGCGGACGGTCGACGGCGAGACGCGTAGGTCGGAGCGCTGGACGAGCGTCTTCGACCCGACGGGCTCTCCGGTACCGACGAACTCCTCGACGACTCGGCGCAGGACCGCCTGCTGCCGTTCGCTCAATTCCACCGTTTCTTGCATTTGCAGGAGATTTTAGCCGGTGTCTTCGCGCCGGTGGGTCGGCTCAAGCGAGGATCTCGGCAGTCACGCCGCCGCCGAGGAAGCGTCCGCGCCGGGTGAGCGTCAGCGTTTCGCCGCCGTCGACCGCCAGGCCGAGCGCCTCGGCGCGAGCGAGGCCCCCGGCATCGAGCGCCGAACGCAGTCCGCCGACGGGTACGGGTTCGTCCAGCCGGAGGCCGAGCATCACCCGCTCCCGCGCCCGGACATCGACGTCGAGTTCTTCGACCTCACGCTCCGGACGTGTCCCGGCCCGGAGCGCCTCCAGGTAGCGCTCGAGCCGCGGCGTGTTCCGCCAGCGCCGGTTCTCGATTGTGCTGACCGCGCCCATCCCGAGCCCGAGGTAGTCGCGGCCGAGCCAGTAGGCGAGGTTATGCCGCGCGCGGAGGTCCCGCCCGTCCGCGTCCACGCGGCAAAAGTTCGCCGTCTCGTACCACCGATAGCCGTTGCCCGTCAGCCGCTCGACGACCTTCTCGAAGTAGTCCTCCATCGCGTCGGCTTGGTGCGCAAGCTCCGCTCCCCAGCTGTGGGTAAAGCGCGTCCCCGGCTTCGCCTCGAGCTCGTAGCACGAGAGATGCTCCGGCTCGAGCGCGAGCGCGTCACCGAGGTCGGCTTCGAGGTCGGAGGCGCTCTGGCCGGGGATCCCGTAGATGAGGTCGAGGGATATGTTGTCGAATCCGGCATCACGCAGATGATGCACGGCACGTCGGACGTCGTCAGGCTGGGCAACGCGCTCGAGCACACGAAGGAGTCGAGGGCGGAAGGTCTGGGCGCCGACGGAGACCCGCGTCGCTCCCGTGCTCCGCAGCGAGCGGGCCAGCTCGGACGTCACCGTCTCGGGATTTGCCTCGATCGTCAGTTCTGCGGCGGCCGGGAGCGCGTCCAGCAGTCGCACGAGATCCGGGAGCGAGGTGAAGGTCGGCGTGCCACCGCCGAGGAAGACCGTGTCGAGCTCGTCGGCGAGCGCATCTCGCTCGAGCTCGAGCTCGCTCAGCAGCGCGTCGACGTACGTGCCGTGCTGACCTCCGCGGCCGACCACGGTGACGAAGTCGCAATACCCACACCGGTGAGCGCAGAACGGCAGGTGGAGATAGAGGTGCCGGACGCCACGCGTCACGCTGTCACCCGCCTCGGCCGCGCGACAAGCTCGCCGCTGCAATTCGGGCACACAAAGCTCATCGCCTCGGCGCACCCGCGACAGAACGTGCACTCGAACGAGCAAATGACGGCGTCGGATTCCGGGGACAGCTCCGCTCCGCAGCGCTCGCACTCTTGCCGCATCTCGAGCGCCATCAGGTCTTCTGTCCCTGGCCGATGTTGAGGACGGCGAGGAACGCCTCCTGTGGTACCTCGACGGCGCCGACCTGCTTCATCCGCTTCTTGCCCGCCTTTTGCTTCTCCAACAGCTTTCGCTTGCGCGTGATGTCGCCGCCGTAGCACTTCGCGAGCACATCCTTCCGCTTGGCCTTCACGGTTTCGCGCGCGATGACACGCGAGCCGATCGCGGCCTGGATCGCGATGTCGAACATCTGGCGCGGAATCTCCTCGCGCAGCTTGTCGACGAGCAGCCGACCTCGGTCATAGGCGAAGTCGCGGTGGACGATGAGGGATAGCGCGTCGACGGGTTCGCTGCCGACGAGCACGTCGACGCGGACCAGATCGCCCGGCTTGAACCCGGCGAGGTCGTAGTCGAAGGACGCATAGCCGCGCGTGCGCGACTTGAGCTGGTCGTAGTAGTCGAGCACGATCTCGGCCAGCGGGAGCTCGTACGTCAGGTGGACGCGCTCGGGCGAGAGGTACTCGAGCTTCCCGAACGTGCCGCGGCGATCGTTGTTGAGCTCCATCACCGCCCCGACGTGCTCCTTCGGGACGATGATCGACGCGGCTACATACGGCTCCTCGACCTGCTCGACCTCGCGTGGGAACTCGGAGGGGTTGTGCACCTCGACCCAGCCTCCGTTCTTCTCCTGCACGCGGTATGCGACGTTCGGCGCGGTCACGAGCAGGTCGAGGTCGAACTCGCGCTCCAGGCGTTCGCGGACGATCTCCATATGCAGGAGACCGAGGAATCCGCAGCGGAAGCCGAAGCCGAGCGCATTGGAGGTCTCCGGCTCGTAGACGAGCGCCGCGTCGTTGAGCTTGAGCCGCTCGAGCGCGTCGCGGAGCTCCGGGTAGGCGTCCGAGTCGGTCGGGAAGAGCCCCGCGAAGACCATCGGCTTCACGTCCTTGTAGCCGGGCAGTGCCTGTGCGGCGGGCCGGCGGACGGAGGTGAGTGTGTCGCCCACTCGCAGCCGCGAAACGTCTTTCAGGCCCGTGACGACGTAGCCGACCTCACCCGGGGTGAGCTGCTCGACCGGGGTCATAGCCGGGGAGAAGACGCCGAGCTCCTCCGCGTCGAAGCGGGTGTCGGTGGCCATCGTCCGCAGCGCTTCGCGCGTCGAGAAGACGCCGTCGACGACACGGACGAACGCGACGACTCCGCGATACTGGTCGTACGAGGAGTCGAAGACGAGCGCGCGCACAGGGGAATCGACGTCGCCGTCGGGGGGTGGCACGCGCTCGACGATCGCGTCCAGGACGTCGGCGACCCCGTCGCCCGTCTTGGCGGAGATGCGGAGCACGTGGCCCGGGTCGTCGCCGAGCAGGTCGGCCACCTCGAGCGCCGTCCCGTCGGGATCGGCGGCGGGAAGGTCGATCTTGTTCGCGACCGGGACGATCTCGAGTCCGTTCTCGATTGCCAGGTAGGCGTTGGCGAGCGTCTGCGCCTCGATGCCCTGGGCGGCGTCGACGACGAGGAGCGCGCCTTCGCAGGCCTGGAGCGAGCGTGAGACTTCGTAGGTGAAGTCGACGTGCCCGGGCGTGTCGATGAGGTTGAGCTCGTGCCCTTTCCAGGTGACGCGGACAGCCTGGGCCTTGATCGTGATGCCGCGTTCGCGCTCGAGCTCCATCGAGTCGAGCACCTGCTCGCGCATCTCGCGCGCCGAGACGGCGTCGGTCAGCTCGAGGATCCGGTCGGCAAGCGTCGACTTGCCGTGGTCGATGTGCGCGATGATCGAAAAGTTGCGGATGCGGCTCTGGTCCACGAGCGGCGATGGTACTCACGCACGTCGGCTTCGATCGTGGCCGTTTCGGCCGCGGCCGCGAGCGCTCCCCCACCCATGGGTGGGGTCCGTGTTCCCTCCGCCCTCGCGATCGAGGCTACCGGCCGATTCGTGCCGTGGGCCGAACGACTCCGTGGCAATTCGGCGCCGTTTCGAGCCGCCTCGGGGCTTCGAGCGGCACGCAGTGTCTCCCAGGCGCCCAGCCGTCAGGTCAAGCGCGGCTGCGGCGCAGCCGCAACAAGGTCTCCAGCTCGCGCACGCCCAGTAGCTTGCACACACCGAAGAAGGCCGCGTAGCCGAGCACGAGGCCGGCGCCGAGAGAGACAATCTGCGCCGGCAGCGACTGGCCGAGCCCCGAGTCGAGCAGGTGCCATGCCCCCCACCCGACCCCCGCGAGCACCGCGGACGCAAGACACACGAAGAGGAAGCTCCGAGCCGTGTCTCTAATCTCGAACCCGGGCATCCGCCGCCGGAAGAGAACGAGGAGCGCCCACGTCCCGGCAATGTTGACCAGGGACGTGGAGAGCGGGATTCCCCAGATTCCGAACCGGTAGAAGACGGCGTCGAGGACGGCGTTCAGCCCGAGGTTCCCGAACGCCACCCAGCTCGGAATCCACGGCGACTGCAACGAGAAGAAGCACCGGTTGAGCATCAGCATCGTTCCGTTGAAGGTCAGCCCGAGCGCGAACGCCGCGAGGCAGGCCGCGACGATCGGCGTGTCCTTGGCCACGAAGTTCTCGTGCTGATAGAGCAGCCGCACGATCGGTGTCGCGAGTACCGCCGCCGCCGCGCTCGCCGGTATGAGCAGGAAGCAGATCAGCCGGAGCCCGGTGCTCATGGTGTGGCGAAAGCCGTTCCAGTCCTCGCGCGAAGCGTGCCGCGACAGCAGGGGAAACAGAACCGTCGCCACGGCGACCGAGAACACGCCTTGCGGGAGCATGTAGAGCCGGAACGCCCGCACGATCGCCGCCGGCGCGAGAAGCGGGTTCAAGTAGTGAGTCGCGAAGAGCTGGTCGATGACCGCATTGATGTTGATCAGACCGAGCCCGATCGTGACCGGCACCATCAGCGTGAACGTCCGCTTCACCGCCGGATCGTGGATGTCGATCACCATGTGCAGCCGGCCGTCCAGCCCGCGCAGCCACGGCAACGGCAACAGGAACTGCGCGATCGTCGCCACGAGGATGGAGACCGCGTAGATGTAGAGGCGCGTCGAGTCCTCGTTCGGGCTCGTGGAGTGAACCCCGAGCCCGAGGCCGAGGAGGATGATCACGTTCCAGAGCACCGGGCTCAGGGCGGGCACGGTGAAGTGGTCGTAGCTGTTGAGGATCCCGACCACGATCCCGGTCAGACCCAGGATGAGCACGAGCGGGAAGAGGACGCGTGCGAGCCCGGCCGCCAGCTGGCCGAACTCGGTGTGAGGCCCGTAGCCGAAGATCGCCATCACCAACGGCGCGATCACGAGGAACAACGCGGTCAGGCCGCCGAGCCCGAGCAGCATCAGCCAGAGGAGCGATGATGCGACCCTCCAGGCGCGCTGCCTCTCCCCCTTGACGAGCAGGTCGCTGAAGACGGGGACGAACGCGGCCGAGAGCGCGGAGTCGGCGACCAGCGAGCGCACCGTGTTCGGGATGAGGAATGCGATCTCGAAGGCGTTCACCGGACCGGAAATGCCGAAGATCGCGGCCTGAGCGATCTCCCGTACCAGCCCGACGACCCGCGAGATCCCGGTGGCGATCGCGAAGATGACGCCCGAGCGGGCAAGCCCTCGACCCGCCTCCTCATGCTCGTCGTCCGGCACCGAGACCGGAGCAACCGAGGCGAACCCTGTCGCCTGCCCCTCCGCATCGAGCGCCTGCGCCTCGAGCTCGGTCAGCTCGCCGCGGTCGCGATGGGGACGGATGATTGCGGTCGACCGCTCGGCCGGGTCCTGCGCGACCGGCCAGGAGTCGAGCGTCGCCTCGCTCTCGAAGTACGTCGGCTTTCCCTCCTCGCGGCGGCGGCGGTCACGTGCCAGCCGACGCTCCTGCCGCTGCCGCTCGGCGTCCTCCACGAGGGCAGCATAGGGAGCGGGGTTGCTACCATCGCCCGGCCCGCGAGCCGCGGGTCTTTTCACGAGATGCCGAACATCAGACAGCAAGAGAAGCGCGTCCGCCAGGCGGCGCGGCAGCGGGAGGAGAACCTCCGCTGGCGCTCGACCGCGAAGACGCTCATGCGCCGCCTGAACGAGGCGGTTGCGGACGGCGACGCGACGGAGACCGAGGCGCGGCACCGCGAGGTCGTCCAGTGGCTCGACCGGGCGGCGGCGAACGGCTCGCTCCACCGCAACACGGTCGCGCGGCGCAAGTCACAAGCGGCCAAGCTCGCCGCCGGCGCGAACGCGACGAAGTAACCCTCGCTAGTCGGCGCGTCGAGTGATCTCGACGAGTGTCCGCTCGAGCTGAACCTCGGGCGACAGGCGCGAGCCACCCTTCGCTCCCGCGTCGAGCTCGGCCAGCCGGACCATCGCCTGCGCCAGCTCGTCCGGTGAGAAGTTGGCCGCCTGCTTCGTCGCCTTCTCGGCCACGAACGGATGCATCTTCAGCCGGCTCGCAATCTCGCTCGAGCGAACGCCCTCGTCTGCGAGGCGCGAGGCTCTCCGCACCCGTCCGATGTGGCCGACAAGCGAGGCGACGAGCCGGAGCAGCTCACCCGAGCGCGGCCGATGCGAGCGATCGAGGAGCGACTCGGTGGCGCGCAGCGTCGCAGCGACGTCTCGCCGCCCCCACGCGTCCGTGACGGCGAAGATCGGCGTCTCGGCCCGCCCGACGGCGAGCTCCTCGACGGTCGCGCGCGTGATCTGCTCACCGTTCGCCCACGTCGCGAGCTTCTGGATCTCCGAGGCAAGGTCACCGACGTCGTCTCCGACGGCCTCGACGAGCGCGCGGCAGGCCTCGCGATCCGCCGTTGCGCCGAGGCGCGCGAACTGCTCGGCCACCCACTCGGGAAGCTGCTTCTTCGTCACGTCGTATGCGAGGACCTGGCCTTTCTTGGCGACCGCCTTGGCAAGCGCGGAGTCGCGCTTGACCCCGTCGCCGACGAGCGCAAGCACAGTGGTCGGTGCGGGAGCAGCGAGGTACGCCTCGAGCTCCTTCACGTCGGCCGCCTTCCACGTCTCGACGCCGTCGACCAGGACGAGTCGCGCGTCACCGCCGAAGAGACCGAGCGCGTTACAGGCGGCGACCGCATCCACGGCCGATGCCTCCCCGGCGTGGAGGTGCTCGGTTGCGTCCTCACCGATCCGCCCTCGCAGCCGCTGCAGCGCCAGCGCGATCTTCGGCCGGTCCGTCCCCGTCAGGAGGTAGACCGGCTTCAGCTCGGGCTCGCTCGCCACGCTGCCAAGCATAGGCGGCCACCCCGACCGCGATCAGGCCGAGAAGAGCGGCCGCACGCGGGGACGTGACCTGGGCACCGGGGACGCTCGCGAACGAGCGGGCGCACACCGCCACGACCCAGGCGCCCCAGCCGTTGAGCTGAGCCATCGCCGTCGCAACCGAGGGTGCGACCGGCGCCACCGCCGCCGTCAGGAGTGCGAGACCGAGCACCTCGACGACCACCGGAACCGCCACGACGTTCGCCGGCACGGTGACGAGCGAGATCTGATGGAACTGGAACCACGTAACGGGTGCGGTCGCGAGGCCACAGGCGGTCGAGACGCCGATCAACTGCGCGAGCTTGTGCGACACCGGGTACCCCTCGAGCGCTCGGACGACGCGCGGCGTCACGACGAAGATCGAGGCAACGGCGGCGAACGAGAGCTGGAAGCCGGCGTCGAAGAGCGCGTACGGGTTCCAGCCGAGTAGCACGGCGGCACCGACGAGCAACGCCTGCCAACGGTCGCGCTCACGGCCGGCCAGCCAGGCGAGCGAGCCGAGCCCGGCGGCGAGCACAGCCCGCACAACAGATGGATGGAGCCCGACAGCGAGCGCGTATCCCGAAACCGTCAGTAGCGCCGCGATCTGAGCGAGGTAGCTCGAGAAGCCGAGGAGCAGCACGACCGCAGCGGCCCCGCCGCCAACCGCCGCGACCTTCAACCCGTCGACGGCCAGACAGTGGTAGAGACCCGTGGCGCGGAAGTCGTCGAGCAGCCCTGCGTCCATCCCGGACGAGCGACCCAGCACGATCGCCTCGATCACGTCGCGACGCTCGTCAGCGAGGCCCGGCGCGGAGTCGCCCGCGAGCCAGCGTCCGATGTGGTCGCCGACGCCGGCGATACCGCCGCGCCTGCCGACAATGCGCCACTCCTGACCGCGCAGCACCGCGTGGATGCCCTGCCGGCGCAGCCACTTCGCCTCATCGAAACCGTTCGCCGGTCCAGGCGGAGCCCGCAGCTCTCCGACCAGCCGGAGGATCGCGCCCTGCGGCGGCGCTCGGCCGAGCGGAAGCTCGAGCAGAACCGGCTCGTGCGGGCGCAAGACTCCCCAGCGGAGGACGAGCGCCTTCATCCGCTGGTCGAAGCTCCCCGCCCGCGGCGGATCCTGCACCTCGACGACAGCCCACTCGGCGGTGCCGATCCGCGGGCCGAGCTCGCTGCGGTCGAGCTGAGAGAGCCGGAAGCTTCCCCAGGCCCAGGCGGCGGCCACGAGCGCAGAAGCAAGCAGCGTCCAGCGAACCCGCGCGGCGCTGGCCGCAAGGCCGAACGCGCCGAGGAGAGACGAAGCGAGGAGCGCGTGAACCGGGGTCGGGCGTCCGAGGTTCGCAAGCGCGAAGCCCACACAAAGTGCGCCGACGAATGCGTGCGGGAGGCGCAGAGTCACGGAGCCAAGGTCAAGGGATGACCAAGCCCTTCAGCTGTGCCATGTGTGCCGGGCCGATCCCGGGCACGCCCTGGAGCTCGGCGACGGAGTGAAACGCGCCGTGCTGCTGCCGGTAGTCGAGGATCTTCTGCGCCGTCACCGGGCCGATCCCCGGCAGGTTCTCGAGCTGCTCGAGCGTCGCCGAGTTGAGGTCGAGCGGGGCCGACGGCGAGGAGCCCGCGGCCGGGGCGCTTGCCGGCGCGACACCGCCCACACCCCGTCCGGGCACTACGACTTGTTCCCCGTCGGCGACCGGCGCAGCGAGATTCACCGTGTCGAGCTGCGCTTTCGCGGTCGGTCCGCCGGCGGAGGCGATGGCGTCGTCGATTCTCGAGCCGTTCCGCAGCCGGTAGAGACCGGGGCGCCGCACCGCCCCGGCGACGTCGATCACGAGCAACTTCGGGGCCGCTGCCTTCGGCTTCGCGGCAACCTGCACCGGCGTCACGGCCGGTGCAGCACTTCCGCCGCCGCCCAGGTGGCGGAACAGGAGCACGAGCAAGATCACAACCGCAGCGGCTCCTCCGAAAAGCTGCCGTCGCGAGAGCGCCGAAATCCGGACGTCCATGTCGTCAATAGTGACAACGAACGTGTGTCGCGAACGTCTCGACTTCCTCGCAGCTCCGTAGACTCGCGCCGTGACCGACTGGGTGACGATCTCCGCCCTCGCCTCGGCAGGCGGGACGCTCGTGCTGGCCGGCGTGACCGTCGCCTCCGTGCGCTCCGCCAACCGCGCCGCGCGCGTCGCGGAGCAGTCCCTTCTCGCCGCCCAGCGGCCGCTGCTCGTCCAGTCCCGCACCAATGACCCCACGCAGAAGGCCGGCTTCGCAGACGACGTCTGGCTCATCGCCCGCGGGGGCCAGGGCGACGCGCGGGCGACCGACCAGGCGATCTACTTCGCGATAGGCATCCGTAACGTCGGCACCGGGATCGCCGTGCTCCACGGCTGGCACCTCTTTCCAGCGCTCGAGCTCCGCCCCGACGACACTCCCACCCCACTCGAGGACTTCACGATGCTCAGCCGCGACCTCTACGTCGCGCCCGAAGACGTCGGCTTCTGGCAGGGCGCCTTTCGCGACCCGTCGAGCAACGACTTTCGCGATGCCCGCCGGGCGGTCGAGGAACCGCACCGGATCGGTGTCGACATCCTCTACGGGGACTTCGAGGGTGGCCAGCGCGTGATCACCCGCTTTCTGCTGTCACCGCGCGAGGTCGACGACGAGCTCCGCTGGTTCGCGGGAGTCGGCCGGCACTGGAACGTGGACCGGCCGCAGCCGCGGGAGCGCTAGACCACGAAGTTGACGAGCTTGCGGGGGACGACGATCGTCTTGCGCGGCTCACCGCCGTCGAGGTAGCTCCGGACGCGCTCGCTCTCGCGCGCCCGTGCGACGAGCTCGTCCTCGCTCAGGCCCGTGTCGACCTCGAACCGGTCGCGCACCTTGCCGTTCACCTGCACGACGAGCTCGAACGTCTCACGGACGAGCTGCGACTCGTCGGCTTCCGGCCAAGGAGCCTCCCACAGACGCTCGTGCCCGAGCACCGTCCAGAGCTCCTCGGCGGCATGCGGCGCGTACGGCTGGATCAACGACACGGCCGTCTCGGCCGCGAAACGCGCGTCCGGTGCATCGGCGGCGGCGCCCAGCTCGTTCACCAGCTCCATCAGTGCCGCGATCGGCGTGTGGAACTGGAAGCGGCGCAGCACGTCGTCGGTCACGCGCGCGATCGTCTCGTGCGCCTTCCGCGCCAGCGGCGTTGCTTCGCCGTCCCAGGCGGGACGGTCGGCTGCGGCCAGCACCGTGCGCCACAGCCGAGCGACGAACCGGCGCATCCCGTCGGCCCCGTCGTCGGTCCACTCCATGTCCTGGTCGGCCGGGCCGAGGAACAGGATGTAGAGGCGAACGGCGTCGGCACCGAAGGCTTCGACGAGCGCGTCGGGCCCCGTGACGTTCCCCTTCGACTTGGACATCTTCGTGCCGCCCTGCTTCACCCAGCCCTGATGGAACAGCCGCTGGAACGGCTCGTCGAACCCGACCAGGCCCAGGTCGTGCAGCACCTTGATGAAGAACCGCGAGTACAGCAGGTGCCCCTTGGCGTGGTCGATGCCGCCGACGTACTGGTCGACCGGCATCCAGTAGTCGACGATCTCGCGATCGAACGCCGCCGCGTCGTTGCGCGGATCGCAGTAGCGCAGGAAGTACCAGGACGAGTCGACGAACGTGTCCATCGTGTCCGCCTCGCGCCGCGCCCGCCCACCGCACTTCGGGCAGGTCGTCCAGAGCCATTCGACGTTCGAGGCGAGCGGCGGCTCGCCCTTCGGGCGATAGTTCTCGACGTCGGGCAGCAGCACCGGCAGGTCTTCCTCGGGGACGGGAACGACACCGCAGCCGTCGCAGTAGAGGATCGGGATCGGGCAGCCCCAGTAGCGCTGGCGCGAGAAGCTCCAGTCGCGCAGGCGATAGTTGATCGACGCCTGAGCCCGGCCGCGCTCGCCGAGCCACGCGACGATCGCCGCCTTGGCCTCCTGCCACGGCAGGCCGTCGAACTGGGCTGACGCAATCAGCTTCCCGTCATCGTCGATGACTGGCACGATCGGCAACTCGAAACGTTCGGCGAACTCGCGGTCGCGCTCGTCGTGCGCCGGCACGGCCATGATCGCGCCCGTTCCGTACTCCATCAGCACGTAGTCGGCGATCCAGATCGGGATCCGCACGTCGTTGACCGGATTCGTCGCGTAGGCGCCCGTGAACACGCCTGTCTTCTCGCGTGTCTCGCGGTCGGCGGTGGAACGGGCACCGGCGATGCGCGCGTACGCGCGTACCTCGTCGGCGTGATCGGTCCCGTCGATCAACTG
>DATBAH010000005.1:0-3816 GCA_036271615.1 Gaiellaceae bacterium | reverse complement strand
GTACGCGGCCGGCGAGACGCGGGAGCTCGACGAGCGGCAGCTCGTGCAGCTCGCGAACGCGGCGTGGGCAGCCGGGCTCTCGCTGTTGATGGCGGGCGACCGCTGGGGCGCGTGGCGCTGGCTCCGTCAAGCTGCGGCGCGGTATCGGGAGAGCTGGGACGCCGAAGGCGCGACGAACGCGTGGGGGCGTCCGATCGGCGCGCTGAAGGCGCTTCTGATCGCGGACGACGCCGGACGAGAGCACGGCCTGCCCGACGACAGTCTGTCGCTCGCGGCTCGGTGGACGCTCGACGTCGGCGCAGCCGAGGCGGAGTCTCCGATCGGTCGCTACGCCGGTGTGCTGGCGCTGCTCGTGCTCGGCAGCGACGACGAGGCGGCCGCGCTCGTGCCGACGCTGGGAGACGACTTCCCACGCGACGTCGCGGACGCCCTCGCGGCGCTCGCCGCCCACGACGCGGATCGCTACCGCGCAGCTGTCGCCTCGGTGCGCCGGTCCTTCGAGGCTCGGGACGACTTCCTCGAGGACGTGCCGGTGCCCGACACCGCGCTCGCCCTCGACGCACTCGCGGCTCGGCGCCGGCTCGCCTAGAGCTTCGCGGCTGCAGCGCGGTCGATCACGGCACGCGTCGTTCCGTTGGCCGCCCGCGCGAGGCTGCCGGGCGTCGCAGGCGACGGATCGCCCGCGAGCGCCCGCGACACCGCGTCGGCCTTGTCCGCGCCGGCCACGAGGAAGAGGAGCTCGCGAGTGGCGCAGAGCCGCGGCAGCGTCAGCGAGATCCTGTCGACGAACGGCTCGAGGCCCGCGTCGGAGCCCACCACGTCCCGCCCGGTGACGTCGAGCGTCGGGAACCTCGGGAAGAGCGAGGCGATGTGGCCGTCGGGGCCGAGGCCCAGCAGGACCAGGTCGAAGTCGCCGACATCCGCGAGCTCCAGCCGGTACTCGGCGGCGCCTTCGCTGCGGCCGAGCTCGCCCCGCATGCGATGCACTGCGGCCGGCTGCCGCTCGAGCCGGTCGAGCAGCGCTTTCTTCGCCATCCCGTAGTTCGAGAGCTCGTCGTCCGGCGGCACGCAGCGCTCGTCTCCCCACCACAGCTCGACGCGGCTCCAATCGCGCTCGAGCTCGACGGCGAACTCGTACGCACGGCGCGGTGTGGAGCCGCCGCTGAGGACGATGCTGCCACCGGCGCGGGCCTGCTCGGCAAGGCGCTCGGCGACGACCCGAGCCGCCTCGTCGGCGTCGGCGACCACCGTGATCTCGACCGAGCTCACGGGCCATCCTTCGGTGGCCTGTGAGCGTGTGGAGGGGGTGTGGGGGAACCGGGAGGTTCCCCCACACAAGACGAGAAGAAGGGGGCGCGTGGGGGAAACACGGTTTCCCCTACGGGAGCGAGGCGAAGCCGAGCGACGTTCATCCGCCCTCTGCGAGCTCCCGGGCGCGGTCCATCGCGGCCTGGATCGCGTTGAGGAACGCCGCGCGCACGCCGGCCTGTTCGAGCTCACGGATCGCGGCGATGGTCGTGCCGCCCGGCGAGGTGACGGACTCGCGCAACTCGACCGGGTGCATGCCCTGGTCTCGGAGCTGCTTCGCCGTCCCGAACATCGTCTGCACGACGAGCGTCGTCGAGATCTCTCGCGAGAGGCCGAGCAGAATCCCCGCCTCGATCATCGCCTCGGCGAGGAGCGCGAAGTACGCCGGACCGGAGCCCGAGACGGCGGTGATCCCGTCCATCCACGACTCGGGCACGCGAACGACGCGGCCGAGGTGCGAGAGCAGCTCCTCGGCGAGCGCGAGCTGCTCCTCTCCGGCGTGTGCACCGGCGCAGATTCCGGCCATGCCCTCGTGCACCGTCGCGGGCGCGTTCGGCATCGCGCGCACGACCGGCACACCGTCGGCGATCCGCTCCTCGATGTGCGCGGTGGGGATGGCGGCTGCGACCGAGACGAGCGTCTGCTCGGTCGTGAGGTGCCGGCCGATCTCGCCGAGGAGGACGTCGATGTCCTGCGGCTTGACCGCGACCACGACGATCTCAGCGTCGGCGACGGCTGCCGCGTTGTCCGTAGTCGCCTCGGCGCCGTACTGCTCGTGCAGCTCGGCGACCCGCTCCTCACGCCGGCTGGTGACGACGACCTCCGACGGCTCGCGCCAGCCGGAGCTGAGCAGGCCCGAAAGGAGGGCCTCGCCGATCCGTCCGCCGCCGAGGATCGCCACTTTTCTACTCATGGTGCAAGCCTAAGCGGCGCGGGCCGCCGGAAGCGGGATCAGCCCGCGACTGAAGCCGGCGAGGAGATAGATGCTTGCGAGGCCCGCCCACTCGCCGTACGGGACGAGGAGCTCGGCCGTTTCCCACGTCTCGACCTGACGGCCGCGCAACGCGCGCAGGAGCTTGACGAGCCCGAGATCGCCGACGAGTCCGTGCTCCCGGCGGCCGAGGCCCTCGAGGCAGACGACCCCCGCCGACCATGGGCCGAGGCCGCGCTCGCGCTCGATCCGCCGCACCACCGCGTCGGTCGGCAGGTCGTGGAGCCGTTCCAGCTCGAGCCCGCGGCAGACCCGGACGACGGCTGCGCCGCGCCGCTCGTGCAGGCCGAGACGCCGGAGCTCGAACGGTGCGAACGCCGCCAGCGCGGCGGTCGTCGGCGGCTCTGCGAGACCGGTACCAGGTACCGCAACACGACGGTCACGGCTCTGCGACGGAACCCCGGCGGTGGCAGGCGGCTGCGTCAGATCGGTACCAGGTACCGCGTCTTGGGCGTCACGGCTTTGCAACGCGCGAATGACGCGCCACTCGAGCCGGCGGCCCGTCTTCCAGTCGACGAGCTGGCCGCAGACGGCGCGGAGGAGTGCCTGCGCGACCGTCGCCGTCCTCACCGGCCGCAGCCCGCGAAAGTGCTTCGTCGCGCGACCGATCAGAGGATCGTCCGCAAATCGCCGCAGGAACTCGGAATGGTCGTCGTCGAGCGCGAGCGTCCAGCGGAGCTTCTCGGCGGCGGCAACCGACTCGGATCGGATCGTCACCGTGCCGTCGCTCGACTGCCACGCGCGGGCGATCGCTCCGCAACAGCGCGCCGTGACGAGGCCCTCTCGGACCTGCCGCGTCGCGTCGCTCGCGAAGCGCGCGGAGCGTGAGAGCGAGTACGGCCCGCTCGGGCGGACGACGATTTCGACCATGTCCGCGAGCCTACTGGCTCGCTTGGACACGACCGCAAGAGCGTCTTGCGGCCGCCCGGACCGGGGCCTATCTTCGGCCGGGTGTCGCGGCCAGTCACTCCGGTCGACCTCCTCATCGGCGTTTGCGTCGTCGCGGCGCTCGTCGTGGTCTTCGCGCACGGGCATGCCCACCGGACGAACGCGATCCTGGCCGACCCGGTGCGCACGCCGGGTGTTGTGAACCCGAACGTGACGCAGGCCAACATCCGCTCGACCATCTGCCGCAGCGGCTGGACGGCCACGATCCGCCCGCCGGTTTCGTACACGAACCCGCTCAAGGTGAAGCAGATGAAGCAGTACCGCGAAACGGGCTCGCCGTCCGACTACCAGGAGGATCACCTGATCAGCCTCGAGATGGGCGGCAACCCGACCGATCCCCGCAACCTATGGCCCGAGCCGTATCCGCGCGCCTCCGAGATGGACCAGATCGAGAACGAGCTCAACTCCGAGATCTGCGACGGAAAGCTGACGCTGGCGCAGGCGCAGCAGCGCGAGGACACGATCAAGCACACGCAGGGATAGAGTCGCTCCATGGAGATCGCGCCCGACACCCACATGGGACTCGTCGAGCTGAGCGTCTCCGACCTCGACCGCTCGCTCGCGTACTG
>DATBAH010000004.1:0-16106 GCA_036271615.1 Gaiellaceae bacterium | reverse complement strand
GCGCCGACGGAGCCCACCGAGGCTCCGCCGCCCGGCCAGACGGCGCTCTTCAACTCGTGGGAGGACGCCGTCGAGTGCGCCCGCTGCGGCGGGCGGATGATCCGCACCGGCAGCTGCTACACCTGCCGCGACTGCGGCACGAACACCGGCTGCTCCTAGGAAACAGAGACGCTTCGCCGAAGGAAGGGGCCCGCGACAGGGCCCTTTCCGGTTCTTGGTTCCCTCGGGGCAGTCTTTGCGGAAGGTCGTACGGCGGTCGTAGGCGAGGAGGTTCCATGAGCTCGACAAGGATCGGATTGGCCGCGGCGGCAGTGCTCGCCGGCTCGCTCCTCTTCGGAGGCCTCGTCGTCACTCCGGCGGCACACGCCGCGATCGCGGGGTCGCAGATCACGACTCCGTCCAACCCGTCCTTCTTCGTCGCGGACGAGGACGCCGGCACGCAGACGTTCGGGATCGCCGGCACGACGACGGGCGGTAACCCCGCGACCAACCAGGTCGACGTCAACTGCTACTGGGGCGGATCGTTCGTGACCGTCGCCCACGACGTGCCTCTCAACTCCGACGGCTCGTTCTCGATCGCGAACGCCGACCTCAACGAGCCACTCGATCTCACCTGCCAGCTGCGAGCCATCCCCGCCGGCAGCAGCCCGTCGAATCTGACGCCGTTCACCGGGCCTGTGATCGGCGTGGGCGAACGGGACTCGGACAAGCTCGCCGTCGGCCCCAACACGGGGAAGATCACCGGCTACAACTTCGACGCCCAGCAGAAGACGGCCGCCTTCGACTACGTCTCGGTCGGCGGCTGCGGCCTCAACGACGGGTATCTCTACGACTCGACGTTCGCGCAGACCACGACCACCTTCTTCTGCGACGCGGCCCTCTTCATGGCCGACTCGGTCACCACGCCGAAGCGCGCCGAGCTCCAGATCGACGGCGCGAACGCGTACGACCCGTTCTCCGCAGGGCAGATCAACCCGAATGCCACCGGGCTGCCGTCGCTGACCGACACTTACACGGTCGACAAGGCCACCGGCAACGTCGTGCTGAACGAGACGGATCCGTTCGTCACGTGCGCCAACGCGACGTATCCGCCCAACGCGGTCAGCTGCTCGTCGTTCGTCTCCACCGGCGTCACCGACCACCGCACCATCACCCAGGATCACGACGGGCACGTCAGCTCGATCGCCGACTCGTTCTCGAGCACGGACAGCAAGGCCCACTCCCTCGACCTGCTGTGGGACGACAGCCAGCGCTTCTCCGGATCAAGCGGGGACTCCTCGCAGCTCGAATACGAGTTCCCCGGCCATACCGGCTTCTCGACGCACGTGGCCGGCGACCAGGTCGCGCTGCCGTCGGCGGCGGGGACGATCTTCGTCCGCATGCACGGCGCAGCCGACGGTGACACCGGGACCGGTCAGGGCGCGATCGTCTACAACAGGCCTGCAAGCTCCGCGAACTTCAACCTCGTCCAGAGCTTCCAGAGCGAGTTCACGCTGCGCCAGACGGGGAGGGTCCCCGCCGGAGGGTCGACGACGTTCCGCTTCGCGTTCGTGCAGGACTTCAAGGCCGCGAACGTCGCCTCGATGGCGAAAGCGGCCGCCAAGGCGTTCCTCAACACGATCGCCGTCGCGAAGTCGGGCAAAGGCAAGGGCAAGGTGACGAGCTCGCCCGGAGGGATCGCCTGCGGCAAAGCCTGCAAGCACGGCTACGCCGACGGAACGTCGGTGACGCTGAAGGCGAAGGCCGCGAACGGCTCGAAGTTCTCGGGCTGGTCGGGAGCCTGCAAGGGCACCCGCAGCTGCAAAGTCGCCGCCGGCGGCAACGTCGCCGTCAAGGCGAAGTTCGTCCTCAAGCCGTGCGTTGTCCCCAACCTCAAGGGCAAGACCGTCAAGGCCGCCAAGCTCTCCCTGAAGAAGGCGTTCTGCTCCTTGGGCGCGGTCACGACCGCCGGGTCGGCGACCGTGACGAAGGGGCTCGTCGTCTCCCAGAAGCCCAAGCACGGCAAGCGGCTGAAGCCGCACTCGAAGGTCAACCTCGTCGTGAGCGCGGGCTAGCCGCCGCAATCCGGCAGCGCCCGCGGTCGCGAATCCATTGCCATGGAGCCGGAACGCTGCCAGGATGCTGGGATGCCCGCGTGCCGTGCGTGCGGCCAGGACAACCCCGAGATCGCCCGTTTCTGCCTCGCATGCGGTGCGCCGCTCGCGGCGGAGACCCCGCACCGCGAAGAGCGGCGGATCGTCAGCGTGGTCTTCGTCGACCTCGTCGGCTTCACGTCGCGCTCCGAGACGCTCGACCCGGAGGACGTGCGCGCGATCCTCACGCCGTACCACGGGACTGTGCGCGACGAGCTGGAGTCCTTCGGCGGTGTCGTGGAGAAGTTCGTCGGCGACGCGGTCATGGCCGTCTTCGGCGCGCCGACCGCCCACGGCGACGACCCGGAGCGGGCAGTCCGCGCGGCGCTGGCGGTCCGCGAGGCGGTGGTGGCCCTCAACAGCGCGCAGCCCGAGCTCGAGCTCCGCATCCGCGGCGCGGTGAACACCGGCGAGGCGGTCGTGACGCTCTCGGCGCGGCCTGCGCTCGGCGAGGCGATGATCGCCGGCGACGTCGTCAACACCGCCTCACGCCTGCAGCAGCACGCGCCCGTGGGCGAGATCGTGGTGGGCAAGGAGACGTACCGGGCCACGCGCGACGCCATCGAGTACGAGCCCGTCGAGGCCATAGCCGCCAAGGGGAAGGCGGCGCCAATCGCCACCTGGCGCGCGGTGGCAGCCGCGTCGGCGGCCGGCGAGCGCGACCTCTCCAGCACGCCGTTCGTCGGGCGCGGCCGTGAGGTCGACGTTCTCGACGCCACCTGGGAGCGCGTCGAGCTGGAGCGACGCCCGCACCTCGTCACCGTCCTCGGACCGCCCGGGGTCGGGAAGTCGAGGCTCTCCGCCGAGTTCACCGCGAGCATCGCGTCGCGCGACGTTCGCGTCGTCCGCGGGCGCTGCCTGCCGTATCGCGAGCGCAGCGCATACGGGGCGTTCGCGATGCAGGTGAAGGATCTCGCCGGGATCTACGACAGCGACGGTCTCGACGTGGCCGTCGGCAAGCTGCGCGCCTCGGTCACGCTGCTCGTCGGGCCGGAGCAGGCCGAGACGGTTGCCGGGCATCTCGCGATCCTGCTCGGTTTCGAGACGCATGCGACGACGCCCGACCGCGACAGCCTCTTCCAGTCCGTCCGTGTCTTCATCGAAGCCGTGGCGCGCGACCACGGGACGGCGTTCGTCTTCGAGGACATCCACTGGGCGGATCCGGTGCTGCTCGACCTGATCGAGCTCCTCGCGGCGCACCTTCACGACCTGCCGGTGCTGCTGCTGACGCTCGCCCGGCCGGAGCTGCTCGACATCCGGCCGGCGTGGGGCGGCGGCCTGCTCGCGTATCACGCGCTCCCCGTCGAACCGCTCGGCGGTACCGATGCTGCGGAGCTCGCGCTCCACCTGCTGGGCGCCGACGCGAAGGCGGCCGAGGTTGTGGAGGCAGCGGAGGGCAACCCGCTCTTCATCGAGCAGCTGGCCGCGGTGTTGAGCGAGCTCGGCCCGGACAAGGCGGACACCTTGCCCACGAACATCCGCGGCCTGGTAGCGGCACGCCTCGACGCGCTTCCGTTCGAGGAGCGGGACGTCATCCTCGACGGCTCGATCGTCGGCCGGATCTTCTGGAGGGGGGCGCTCGAGCGGATCACGCACAATCCCGAGTCCCTCGGGGACGCTCTTGCCGCCTTGGAGCGTCGTGACCTCATCCACCGCGACGCCGTCTCCCGGATCGAGGGAGACCAGCAGTGGTCGTTCAAGCACGTCCTGATCCGCGACGTCGCCTACGACCTCCAGCCGAGGGCGCGCCGCCGCGAGGGTCACCGCCACATCGCGGAGTTCATCGAGGAGTCGACGCCCGAGGTCGGCGAGGCCGGAGCGGCGCTAGCCCGCCATTGGCGCGGTGCCGGCGAGCTGGAGCATGCGGCTCAGCACTTCGTCGCGGCCGCCGAGGAGGCCGAGCGCGGCTGGGCGAAGGAGTACGCCGTGACGCTGTACAAAGAGGCGCTCGACATGACTCCCGCCGAAGACGTGGGGCGCATCCGCTTCCTTCGCCAGCGGCTCGCGGTCGCGCAGCAGGCGGTCTACCACGTGGGCGACGCGCAGCTGCTCGGGCTCGGCGGCGAGGAGAGCGCCTAGACGGGCGGGAAATCGGCCGGCGTCACGTCGCCGGCGATCTCGTGCAACTCGTCGAGCGCGTGCTGGCCGAGGTGCTTCGAGTGCTCGCGAACCATCTCCTCGTTCGGCGCCTCGTACACGCAGTACGTGTGCACGAGTCCTTCGTCGTCGACGATGACATGGCTGTGCTCCCACGTGATCTCAGGGAACTCCTGCTCCGTGAGCGAGCGCGAACGCCGGCCGACGGGAGGCATCTGGTCCTCTCCGACCTCGAAACTGCGGACGATCAGGTAGCGCGGCATTGCCGCGAGTCTAACTTCACTTGTCTTCGTTGAGAAGGGCGCGGAGCTTCGCCCGGTAGACGTCCATGTCGGCGTGCTTCCAGTCGGCATGCGTCTGACGCGCCCACGGCTTGTACAGCTCCTTGTGGTACGGGCTCCGCAGGCTCTCGTTGTGCCCGATCACGTTCCGGATCCTGATGTGGAAGCGGCCGGCGAGCCACGCCGTGAGCTCGAGCGACGAGCGCATCTGTCTGCGGTCGTGGAGGATCTCCGCATCGGACGTCCCGACGTGCTCGATCCCGATGGCGACGTAGTTGAGCCCGACGGTGTGCCGGCACATCACGTTGAGAGGCACGAGCTGGTAGATCGTGCCGTCGTGGCCGACGACGAAGTGGGCGCACGTGCCCGGCAGCTCGCCGAGCTCGGGATCGGGCGTGTCGTGGGCGAACGTGTTCCACGCCGACGAGAAGCTGTTGCTGCCGGTGTAGTGCTCGACGATCACCTTCGGATGGAGGCGCCAGGAGTGGATGCCGTAGTGCTTCTCGGCGTAGGCGGCCATCTCGGCCTTCCGCTGCGGCCCGTACGGGATCGGCTTCCAGACGATGTGCGGTTGTCGCGCCGAAGGAGCGCTCGCCTGTGGCCTGGGCGTCGTCGGCTTTGCCGGCGACGCTGCCAGCCCAGGCGCGACCGCGAGCGAGATCGTGAGGGCGAGGGCGGCGAGCACGGCTCAGCAGGCTAGCGCGCGGCGTAGGGTTCGGGCATGGACCGGCCGGCGCCCTTGACCGTCCGCGAGATCTCGGCCGAGCTCAGCTGCTCCGAGGACGAGGTTCGCGCGCTCATTCGCGAGGGAGAGCTGCGAACGGTCGCCTGCGGGATACGACCGGGCCTCGTACCACGCCACGAGTTCGACGACTACCTCCGCCGGCACCGCCGTCAGCTCGGCGCCGAGGGCCAGAGCCGGTAGATCCGCTCGCCGACGGGCTCGGCGTCGAACCGCTCGAGGAAGTCCTTCGCGTACGGCCTTCCCGGCTCGGCGAGCAGCACCTCGCCTCCCAGGCTCGGGAGGAGCTCGGCCAGCTGCTCCGCGTTTCGCGCCTCGTAGAGCAGGTCCGCACCGAGGACGAGATCCCACGGCGCGGCCCGGAGCAGCGGCTCCGGCTCGCTCCAGCGCACGCGCGCGACGCGCAGGAAGACGCCGTTGCGCTCGGCGTTCTGCTGCAGCAGCTCGATCGCGTCCTCGGCCCAGTCGGTGGCGAGGACGTCGGCGCCCCGGCTCGCCGCAGCGAGCGCCGGCAGCCCGAGCCCGCACCCGAGCTCGAGCACCCGCAGTCCACCCCGCTCGCGCGCGGCGACATGCTGTGCGAGCGCGAGGCCGCTCGGCCACAGCTCGGCCCAGTACGGCAGGAACTCCTCCTCGTCGAACGCGGCCTCGTCGATCAACTCCTCGGGGCTCGGCGGCCTGAGGATCTCGAGGCGCACGTCGGGCCCGAGCTCGACTGCCTCCTCGACGAGCGCGCTCGTCAGAGCGCCGCGAAGAGGTCGACCCCGACGCCGTCCGGGTCGGCAAGCTGCGCGTAGCGATGGCCCCAGAAGGCGTCCCAGGGCTCCTTCTCGCCGTGGAAGCCAGCCTCGACGACCCGGGCATACAGCTCGTCCACCTCGGCCGGGCTCGCGCAGGCGAAGGCGAGCGCGAGCTGGTTGCCGGTCTCGCGAGTCCAGTCCGGCCGGAAGCTGCGGATCACGTCCTCGGTGTCGACCATCACGCGGAGCCCGTTCGGCATGGTCGCCTCGACGTGGTCGTCGCCCTCGCCGAATTCGATCCCGAGCAAGGCGTAGAAGGCGCGCGTGCGCCCCAGGTCGGAGGAGACGATCCCGATCGCGTCGAGCTGCGGCACAGCCCGGACGCTAACCGTTAGCGTCGAGCCCATGCGCCGGAGAAAGCTCGGTTCCAGCGACCTGATGGTGTCCGAGATCTCCCTCGGCTCGTGGTTGACCTACGGCGGCGGCGTCGGACGCGAGAGAGCCGAAGCGTGCGTGGCGAAGGCGTTCGACGTCGGAATCGACTTCATCGACACCGCGAACGTCTACGCGCACGGAGCCGCCGAAGAGTTCCTCGGCGAGGTCCTCGCCGACCGGCCGCGCGATTCCTACGTCCTCGCCACCAAGCTCTACGGGAACATGCCCGACGGCGGGTCCGGCCTGTCCCGCGACCAGGTCTTCACGCAGCTCGACGCCTCGCTGCGTCGGCTGCGGACCGACTACGTCGACCTGTACCAGTGCCACCGCTACGACTGGGACACGCCTCTGCAGGAGACGATGGAGGCGCTGACCGAGGTCGTCAGGCAGGGCAAGGTGCGCTACCTCGGCTTCAGCGAGTGGCCCGAGGAGAAGATCCGCGAGGCGCAGGCGATGGAAGGCGTGGAGCACTTCGTCTCGAGCCAGCCGCAGTACTCGATGCTCTGGCGGGGGCCGGAGCGCGACGTCATTCCGGCCTCCCGCGAGCTCGGCATCTCCCAGATCGTCTGGTCGCCGCTCGCGCAGGGCGTCCTGACAGGCAAGTACAAGCCGGGCGAACCGTTGCCCGAGGGAACGCGGGCGACCTCCGAGTCGATGGGCGGCTTCATGCGGCGCAAGCTCGATCAGCAGCTCCTCGAGCGTGTCCAGCAGCTGCGCCCCGTCGCCGACGGGCTCGGCCTCTCGATGGCCCAGCTCGCGCTTGCGTGGGTGCTGCGGGAGGACAACGTCGCCTCGGCGATCATCGGGGCGAGTCGGCCCGAGCAGGTCGAGGACAACGCCGGTGCTTCGGGCGTCGAACTCGATGCCGAGACGCTCGCCCGGATCGACGACATCCTCGGCGACAGCGTCGCCTGGGAGCTCCCCGACTCAGCGCGTTAGCCGTCGCCGTTCCGCGTGGCGAGGACCGAGTCCGCGAGCCCGTAGTCGACCGCCTCCTGAGGCTCGAGAAACCGGTCGCGGTCGATGTCGCGCACGACCTGCTCGACGTCCTTCCCAGAGTGAAGCGCGATCACCTCCGCGTAGCGGCGCGTGAGCGAGAGGATCTCGCGGGCGGCGATCTGGATGTCGGCCGGCGTCCCGCGGAAGCCGCCGGAACCCTGGTGGATCATCACCTTCGAGTTCGGCAGCACGAACCGCTTGCCCGCAGTGCCGCCCGCGAGCAGCAGGGCGCCCATCGACATGGCCATCCCGACGCAGTACGTCTGCACGTCCGGCTTCACGAACTGCATTGCGTCGTACATCGCCATTCCCGCGTAGACATCGCCTCCCGGCGAGTTGATGTAGATGCGGATGTCGGTGTCGGGATCCTCCGCCTCGAGGAAGAGGAGCTGGGCGACGACGAGGTTCGCCGCCGAGGACTCCACCTCGGTTCCGAGGAAGACGATGCGCTCGCGCAGTAGCCGCGAGAAGATGTCGAACGAGCGCTCGAAGCGGCCGTCCGACTCCACCACCATAGGCACGAGGTGGTTCGATACGCTACTCATTGGTTGCACATTAATACGCAACTAGGCGGTTGCGCAAATGCCAGGAGGTCGCGGATGAACGTCGAGCGAGAGATCGTCGTACCTGAGGAGCCCAACGAGGTCTGGGAGTCGCTGACGGATCCCGAGCGGCTCGAGGAGTGGTTCGCGTCGGAGGTCGAGCTCGACGCGCGTCCCGGGGGCGAGGGAGTCTTCCGCTGGGGTGACGGCGACGAGCGCCGGGCGGTCGTCCGCGAGCTCGCTGAAGCGGAGCGGCTCGTCCTCGACTGGGACGACGGCGGCAGCGTCGCGATCGAGCTCGAGCCCGTCGTCGAGGGCACCCGGGTGCACGTCGTCGAGTCGTCGCCCGAGTTCGCTCCCGCCTTTGAGCTGCGCGCGCTGGCGCTGGAAGCGCCGGCGGCCAAGCCGCCGACGCCCGGCGGCAAGACCGCGCCGCCAGAGGCGGCGCTGGCGTGGACGGCGCTCGCGGCGGCGTAGACCGGGTCTTCGCGGCACTCGGCGACGCCGGCCGTCGCTCGCTCGTCGAGGCGGTTGCGACGCGCGGTACGGCGACCGCGACCGAGCTTGCCGCCGAGCTTCCGGTCACGCGGCAGGCAGTCGCGAAGCAGCTCACGGCTTTGGCCGATGCGGGCCTGCTCCAGGCAACGCGCGCGGGACGCGAGACGCGCTACGAGGTGACGCCGGCCCCGCTCGAGGACGCCGTCGAGTGGATGGTCTCGGTCGGCGCCGCGTGGGACGAGCGGCTGGCCGCCCTCCGTCACAGCCTCTCGAGAAAGACGTAACGCGCGCGCCACGGTGTCAGACACCGTGACGTGACTGTTACGAGCAGAGCCGCTCGATCCACCGACCCCTCGCAACGAAGCGGTACGGCCACCCGTCCGGTGTCAGACACCGTGACGTGGTTGTTACGGGAAGAGCCGCTCGATCCGCCAGCCGGACGGATCGCGCTCGTAGCGGAAGCGGTCGTGGAGGCGGTTGTCGCGGTGCTGCCAGAACTCCCAGCCCACAGGCACGAGCAGGAAGCCGCCCCACGTCGGCGGCCGCGGGATGGGGTCGCTGCCGAGGTCGCGCTCCAGCTCGGCGAGCCGCGCCTCGAGCTCCGCGCGTGACCCGAGCCGTTCGCTCTGGCTCGAGGCCACTGCGCCGAGCTGGGCGCCGCGCGGTCGCGTCGCGAAGTACGCATCCGACTGCTCCGCGGACACTCGCTCGACCCTCCCCTCCACCCGCACCTGGCGCCCGAGCGGCGACCAGTGGAAGAGCAGCGCCGCCTGCGGGTTCGCCTCGAGCTCCCGCCCTTTGCGCGAGGTGTAGTGCGAGTAGAAGACAAGCCCGCGCTCGTCGACGTCCTTGAGCAGCACCATCCGCACCGACGGCGCTGCATCGGCACTCGCCGTCGCGACTGCCATCGCCTCCGGGACCTCGAGCGCGACGCTCGCTTCGGCGAACCAGCCGCGGAACTGATCGAGCGGATCGGTGGCGAGGTCCCTGCGCCGGAGCTCTGCCTCTCCCTCCACGCTCAGAGCTTCGCCCGCAGCTCGGCCGGACGCAGGATCTTCGCCCCGAGGTCGCCGTCGGTGGGCACGAGCTCCCGCACGACGCGAAGGACGACCTCCGCTTCGTCGCTCAGCGGGCTGAGGATCTTGTTCCCCTTGAGCAGGGCCTTTCCGCGCGGCCCGGTGTGCACGGCGAGGTCGCGTTCCGCGTAGCCTCGCTCTCGGAGAAGCGCGTTCGCCTGCTCGATCGCGTCCATCGCGCGTGTTCTAACGGAAGAGATCGGTCTCGGGGGGGATGACGAGCTCGGCGGCTCGGCCGTCGCCGAGCACGTCGAGGCCGCGCACGACCGCCACCGGCACGCGGTCGAGCTTGCCGAAGACGAGCTGGGCCGCCCCTGCGATCTCGTCGGCGACGGCGATCCGCGTCGCGTGCAGCTCATAACCGTTCGGGTCGTGCTCGCCCACCAGGTCACGTACGACCTCCACGCCGGCAGCACCTATCGCGACGTCCGTCGTCGCCGCCCGCCACGGGCGGCCGAAGGAGTCGGTGACGATGACGCCGACGTCGGCCCGCGTCTGCTCGCGGAGCTCCTCCCTCAGCCGCGCCGCCGAGGCGTCCGGGTCGGGCGGGAGCAGGACGACCGTCTCCCGCTCGGGCGCGTTCGAGGCGTCGACGCCCGCCGACCCGCAGACGAAGCCGTGGCGGGTGCGGGCGATGATCAGCGGCGGACGGACCCGCACGAGCTCAGTGGCCTCGTCGAGGATGACCTGGATCCGCCGCGCGTCCGCCTCGTCGGCGGCCAGCTCGCGTGCCTGCTCCGACGGCTCGACGTCGGCGAGCGCGACGATGCAGCCCTCGACCTTCGAGACGGCCTTCTGCGCAATGACGACCACGTCTCCGTCCACGAGCTCCGCACGCTCGGCAATGAGCGCGGCCAGGTCGTCCCCCTCCTGCAGCTCCGGCAGTCCCTCGACCGGCGTCACCGAGAAGCCCGGCCGGACTTCCTTGACGAGGATCAGCGCGGGGTTGTCGTGGCTCCAGAGCCCGTGCAGCTCCTCGAGGGCGACGAAACCGACCGCCTCGTAGAAGGCGCGCGTTGCGTCGTAGGCGGGATCCGGCCGCGACGGGCCGAGCGTCTTCACCTGGAGGTAGCGGACGCCGTGGGCGCGGCACCACGACTCGGCCGCGGTGACGAGCGCCCGCCCGATGCCGCGGCGGTGTTCCGCCCGCCGGACACCCAGGACGTAGAGCTCGGCTGCCCGCGGCGTGTGCTGCTTGAGGCAGAGGAAGCCGCGATCCGGCTCAACCGCGAACGTCGGCAGCGCGGCGGCGTCCGCGATGTAGGCAGCGGTCGACTCCTCGATCCCGAACCACTCCGGCAGATCCCTGAGCACGGCTTCGGCGATGCGCGACCGCTCGGCCGGGTCCGAGATCTCGACGACCTGCGTCACGGGAGACCGATGATCTGGACTCCCGCGTGACCCTTGTAGCGCTTGTTGAGGTTGACGATCACCGCCGTCATGCCCTCGAGGGCGCGCGCGCTCGCCAGCGGGCCGGCGTCGAGAGCTCGGCCTGCGACCAGCTTGGCCGCGAGCTCGAGCGCAAGCGCCTTCGCTCCCGCGTCGTCGCCGCAGACGAAGGCGTCCTCGTCCGGAGGACCGTGCGCGAGCTTGCCTGCCGCAAGCGAGTGGAGACCGGCGACGACCGGCGCTTCCACCAGATCCTGCGTGCGCTCCGCGAGCGACCGCGCCTCGGCGTAGGGCAGCACGCCGGCCGGGGTGAAGTGCAGCTCGCTGGCCACACTGAGCACGGGCGTCACACCGAGAGCCTCGCCGAGCGATGCTGCGGTCTCGAGCGTTGCCTCCGCCTTCGTCGCGAGCACGACGAGGTCGGCGCCGTCGACTGCTTCCTCGTTCGCCGCACCCGCGAACGCACCGACTTCGCTGCCTTTCTCCTCCGCCCGTTCAGCGTCCCGCGACCCGATCACGACCTCGTCGCCGGCCCGGACGAGCAGGCGCGCCACCGCGAGGCCGAAGTCGCCCGTGCCGCCGACGATCGCGACCCTCATGCGGGTACGGCTCCGAGCGCGGTCTCCGCCAGGCGACGGCGCGCATCGTCGCTGCTCATGAGCGTGCGGGTGACGATCGGCCGGACGTCGCCGAGGCCGTCGAGGTCGTCGGCGTCGGCCTCGTCCACGACGAGCGCGTCGATCAGGCCGGGGTAGCAGCTCGCAACATGCCGCGGCGACGTCCCGCCCGCGAGCCGCTGCAACATGCGGTCTGCCGGCCCCTTGACCGCGCGGCCGCCGATGAGCGGGCTCACCGCGACACAGCGCACGCGGCGGTGCTTGAGCGCGGCGCGCAGCTGGTGCACGGCGAGAATCGGGCCGATCGAGACGTACGGGTTGCTCGGCGCGAACAGGCTGAGATCCGCTGCTTCGAGTGCCTCGAGCACGCCCGGCGCGGGCCACGCTGTCTTCCCCCCCTCGAAGTGAACGGCGTCGACCTCGTCCCTGTGACCGCGGGCGACGAACCACTCCTGGAACGGGAAGGTTCCCGCCGGCGTCTCGAGCCAGGTCCGCAACGGGTCGTCGGTCGCAGGCAGTAGCCGCGTGGCGACGCCGAGCCGCTCGGCCAGCCGGGTGGTCACGGCCGAGAGCGGCTCCGCCGCCCGCAGCGCCTGCGTCCGAACGACGTGAAGCCCGAGGTCACGGTCGCCGAGCGCGAACCAGTCCTCGCCGCCGAGCGCGCCGACCGTCTCGAGCGCGTGCCACGTCTCGTCGCTCCGACCCCAGCCGCGCCGTTGGTCGGCGAGGCCCGCAAGCGTGTAGAGGATCGAGTCGAGGTCGGGCGAGACGCGGAGCCCGAGCACCTCGACGTCGTCGCCGACGTTGCCGATCACGCTCGTGGCGGCCGCGCCGACCACGTCGACGACACCGCGGACGAAGCGGGCTCCGCCGACGCCTCCGGAGAGGACCGCGACGTTCAGGCGACGCTCCTCTCGAGCTCCATGAGACACGCCTGCGTGCGCGGGCCGGCACGCAGCTGAAGCCGCGTGAGGTCGGCCATCGTGTCCACGTCGTCGGCGAGGTTGGGCACGGCGACGGACACGGCCTCGAGGCCGAGCGACGCGGCGTGCGCCCGGAAGCGGTCGGAGCTACTCGGCCCGTAGAGCGGCGCAAAGACATCTGCGGACGGAAGGCTGAGCGCGTTCGTCGTTCCGTCCAGGGCCTCGACGAGCGCCACGCATCCTGCCGGCGTCGCGGCGAGGAACGAGCGAAGATCGTGCGGCACGACGCACGGGACGTCGGCGTTGACGACGAGAATCCCGCCCGGCTCGACGCCCTCGAGGCCCGCCTGCACCGCCGCGCCCTGCCCGCCGCCCGGGTCGGCGACGGCTTCGGCGCCGGCCTCGCCGGCGGCCACGGCCGCCTCCTCGTCGGACGTCACGACGCGCGTGCCGCCGACCAGGACGCAGGCGGCCAGCACGTCGCAGAACATCGCGTGCGCCAGCGCCCGGCGAATGCGAGTCGAGGTATGGAGGCGCGTCTTGCCCTCCTGGCCGGCGAACGGGATCACGACGGTCGGCATGGAGAGACACTAGATACTCCGACGGTGACGATCGCGGCGACGCAGAGGTTCCCGGGTCCGGCCTGGGACGAGCTGCCGGACGTGACGCTGCTCGAGACATGGCCGCCCGTCGAGCCGCTTCCCGGCGTGGACGTCCTACTCGAAGCCGTCGTCACGGTCGAGAAGGACGAGCTCGACCTCCTGCCCGATCTCCGCCTCGTCGCGAACTTCGGCGTCGGCTACGACAACGTCGACGTCGCTGCCTGCCGCGAGCGGGGGATCGCCGTGACGAACACGCCGGGCGTGCTCGACCGTGCGGTCGCAGACCTCACGCTCGGGCTGATCCTTGCCTGCCGGCGGCTCGTCGTCGCATCGGATCGCTTCGTGCGGGAGCGGCGCTGGCAGCGCGGGTGGGCGCGCCCCGAGCTGCTCGGTCACGACGTCGCCGGCGCGACACTCGGCATCGTCGGCTTCGGCCGGATTGGCCGGCAGGTCGCGACGCGCGCCGAGGCGTTCGGAATGCGCGTGGTCGTCAACCGCTACAGCGGTGGGATGCCTCTCGACGAGCTGCTCCGCACCTCCGACGTCGTCTCGCTCCACGTGCCGCTGACGCCCGAGACGCACGGTCTGCTCTCGCGGGAACGGCTTGCGCTGCTTCAGGACGGCGCGACGCTCGTCAACACCGCACGTGGAGCGATCGTGGACGAAGACGCGCTCGTGGACGAGCTCGTATCGGGCCGGATCTCGGCCGGCCTGGACGTCTTCGCCGCCGAGCCGCACGTGCCGGAGCGCCTGCTCGACCTGCCGAACGTCGTCCTGACGCCACACGTCGCGAGCGCAACCGTCGAGACGCGGGCGGCGATGACGCGCGTCCTCGTCGACAACGTGCTCGCCTTCGTCCGCGGCGAGCCGCTCCCGAACCCGGTTTGAGCCGAGGATGAAGCTAGAGCGCGCCGGGCCGGCCCGCCGCGACCCAGTCGCGTACCTCGAACCAGTGGCTCGCGCGCAGCGCCTCGGCCACCCGCTCGTCGGTGTGGGCTGCGTAGAACACGTGCCGATCGAGGTCGCAGCAGATCGCGACCTCCGAGAGCGAGATCTCCGCGACGTGCATGAGCGCATCCGCCGGGAGCCTCGCCTCGGCGACGGTGTAGTGCTTGAACTGGAGCTCGGGGGCGATCTCCATCAGCTCGGGCCAGTCTGGGCAGGTGCGTGAGCTCACGCAGGTGACGGTACCGACAGGGCTCTTCGCACAATCAGCCCAAGCGTGCCGATGAACTGCGGATCGGCGTTCGGCATCTCGATCCGCTCGAGCTGCAGGCCCAGCTCGGCTGCCTTCTCCTGCGCCTCGACATCGAGATCCCAGCGGATCTCCAGGTGGTCGGAGACGAAACCGACCGGGCAGACGAGGACACGCCCGACGCCCTGCCGGCGCAGCGACTCGAGGTGGTCGAGGATGTCCGGCCCGAGCCAGGGCTCGCCGGTGGGCGACTCGCTCTGGAAGGAGAAGCTCCACGCTTGGAGATCCGCCGCCTCGGCGACGAGCCGGGACGTCTCGAGGAGCTGGTCGCGATACGGGTCGCCCGAGTCGACGACCCTTGCCGGCAGCGAGTGGGCCGTGAAGACGACGTGTGCGCCGGTGCCGCGGACGCGGTCGGCGAGCAGCTCGACGAAGCCGGGTTCGTCATGCCAGCTGTCGACGAAGCGGAGCTCGGCGCGGCCGGCGAGCGCACGCTCGAGCTGCTCCCGGTAGCCGGCGATCGACAGAGCGGAGTAGTGCGGCGCGAGCACGAGGCCGACCACTTGCTCGGCTCCCTCGGAGACCGCCCGGTCGGCCGCATCTGCGATCCGCGGTGTCCAGTGCTTCATCCCGGTGAACACCGGCAGGTCGAGCTCGGCCTCGAGGGCGGCGCGCGTCTGCTCGGTGATCGCGTTGAGCGGCGAGGAGTCCTCTATGCCGAGCCGCCGGTAGCGCTCGACGAGGTGGGCGAGATGCTCGGGCGCGATCGGGCGGCCGCCACGGATGTCGGCGTAGTACGCAGGGACGTCCGCGAGCCGCTCCGGCGAGCCGTACGCCATGAGGACGACGGTGCTTTTCATGCCGTCCAAGCGTAGTTTCGGACGAGCTCCGCGAGCCGCGTGAGCACGTCCGGGTCGGTCTGCGGGAGGACGCCGTGCCCGAGGTTGAAGACATGTCCCGGCCTGCCACCGGCCCTGCCCAGCACGTCGCGCGCTGCGGCCTCCACCCGCTCCCAGGGGCCGAGCAGCGCGGCGGGCTCGAGATTCCCCTGCACTCCCCGCTCCTCCCCGACGACCGCCCACGCCGAGTCGAGTGGGATGCGCCAGTCGACCCCGATCGCGGTGCCGCCGGCGGTGGCCATCTCCGCAAGCAGCTGCGTCGTCGTGCCGGTACCGAAGTGGATCGTCGGCACGCCCGCCGCGTCGAGCACGCGCGCCGAGTACGGCGCGACGAACTCCCGATAGTCGGCGACCGAGAGGACGCCGACCCACGAGTCGAAGAGCTGGATCGCGTCGGTACCGGCCGTCGCCGTCGCTGCGACGTAGCGCGCGAACTGCTCCGTCAGCTTCTCCATCAGCGCGTGCCAGACCGCAGGCTCGCGGTACATGAGCGACTTCGTGCGGACGAAGTCGCGGCTCGGCTTGCCCTCGACGAGGTAGCCGGCGACGGTGAAGGGGCCGCCGCAGAAGCCGACCAGGGCCCGCTCCGGCTCGAGCTCGCCGCGCACGATCCGCACCGCCTCGAGGATCGGGGCCGCCCACTCCTCGGCCTCCGCGACCCGCAGCCGCTCCACGGCCCCGGTCGAGTCGATCCGCTCCTCGACCACAGGCCCGACGCCCTCGACGAGCTGCACGTCCACGCCCATGCCGAGGACCGGCGACATGATGTCGGCGAACAGAATCGCGGCATCGACTTTGTGACGCCGCACGGGCTGCAGCGTCACCTCCGCGCACAGCTCCGGAGTCCCCGCGATCTCGAAGAAGCCGTACCGCTCGCGCAGCGCGCGGTACTCGGGGAGGGAGCGGCCCGCCTGGCGCATGAACCAGACCGGCGTGCGC
>DATBAH010000003.1:0-4639 GCA_036271615.1 Gaiellaceae bacterium | reverse complement strand
CACGCAGGGCGTGCAGGATGCCGCGCGCGGAGGCCCGCTCGTTCGGGCGGAGCTCGACCGTGATCCGGTTCCGCTTCGGCGCCGGCGCGAAGAGCTCGAGGGAGACTCCGGGTGAGACGAGGGCGTATTCCCCGGGGAACCGCTCGGCAGCCGCATCGCGGATGGGCTCCGAGAGCGCCAGGAGCGCGTCGAGCCGGGCGAGGAGCTTCTCCCGCTGCGACCGCGCCGGCGGGTAGCCGAGACGCTCGGTCGAGCAGAACGTGGCCACCGTCAGCGCTCCGGTCTCGCGAAGCGCGAGATAGGAGAGCGAGGGGAGCCCCGGCTCGAAGCCGTGGACGAGGTCGAACCGGCCCTCGGCGAGCGCAAGCCTCAGGCTCGCGCGCACGCCAACCGGGACGCCCATCTGCGACCGGCGCGACACCGGGACGGCGGGGCCCACCGCGACAACTTCACGCGGAGGCGTATGGCCGTGCACGACGCGGCGGCCGGCGAGCAGGTCGGTCGCGCGCGTCGACGGGGCAAGGACGGTCGCCTCGTGGCCGAGCGCCCTCAGACCGGCGGCCACGCCGGCAACGTGCTCGTTCACGTCGTGTGGCTGCGACCACGCGAAGGGCGTCACAAGACAGACACGCACTATCGACGGAGATTAGACGAGTGGGTTCAGCCCGTTGCGCCGGACGGTCGACCTCGCGTCCCGTCTCGAAGCGCGAGGCCGAGGGCGGCGGCAGCGAGTGCGAAGACGGCCGCGGCCGAGCCGATGAGCCCGGCGCCGAGGTTCTGGTAGAGGCTCGGCTGGATCCACGTGGCGATCGGAGAGCCCGACCCGTGGCGCGCGAATCCGGCGAGATACCTCCACACGGTGTCGCCGTACCCGTGGGCGGAGTTGACGCCCGCCGGCCACGTGAGGGCGATCGCCGTCGATGCGATCACCGAGAGCGCGGCGAGGACAGAGGTGAAGACGGGAAACCGTGCGAACGCCGGGGCCAGCCCGACCGCCGCGAACGGCAGCGCCGTCACGACGAAGCGCGGCCCAGGCGAATCGCCGCCGTACGGCAGGGCGTAGCCACAGTCGAGCAGCATGAACGCGACCGAGACCGCGGCGCACACGATTGCCTCGCGTGGTGCGCTCCGCCACAGGAGCACGAGCCCGATCCCTGCGGCGAGCAGGACGGGAGAGTCGACGAGCAGGCCCCGGTTCGCCGATGAACACGAGGTGGCTTCCGTGGAGCGAAGGGAGCTGGACGCCCGCCAGGCCTCCGGTCGGCTGGGTCGGGCTCGCGCTGTAGGAGGTGCGAAGCGGCGAACCGAAAGCCGACCAGTCGTACGCGGCGATCAGCAACCCTCCCGGGATCAGCCCGATCGCATAGCGGCCGAGGGCGGGAGCCCCGGAGACGAGGATGTAGCCGCCCAGGATCAGCACGATCAGCGCCGCCTGGTATTCGAAGGTCAGCGAGAGCCCCGCAGCGAGCCCCGCCGGAAGAAATCGCCTGTCCCAGGCGAGGACGAAGGCCGCGAAGCCAAGTGCGGCTGTCGGGAGGTGGTCGAAGATCGAGGGTGCCACCGACGAGGCGATCGTGCCGAGCGCGAACGTCACGAGCGTCGCTCCGCCCCAACCCGGCGCGATCCCCTCGGCGACACGTCCCAGCAGGAAGGCGCAGACGAGGAGGCAGGCGCCGGCCGTCGCCGCGCGTACGACCCACAGTCTCAGCCCGGCGTTCCCCGACCACGACGACGGGGACGGCAGCCCGACGAGCGTCTCGACCGGGACGGCGAGTGCCGACACGCCGGGCGCGACGTTCGCGTACGAGTGACCGCCTGCGACCGCGGAACCGGCCGCCGTGAAGCAGTGGTCGTCGTAGAGACGGCCGTGGGTGATCGCGATCGACAGGCAGATTCTGGTCGAGTCCTCTGCCTCGACGTGCTGCACGACCGGAAGTGCCGCCGCTGCCACGAGCAGCAGAAGCACGAGCTCGTGCTTGGGCCTGGCCCAGCGGAGCGGAGCGGTCCTACCGCGCATCGGCGAGGCGGCCTTTCCAGCCGTCGCGGAGCGCGACCCCGAGCGCGAGGAGCGCGGCCGTCATCACGATCGCCGCGGATCCGAGGTGGCCGAGCTCGAGGCGCCCGAGGATGTTCGGCTGGGCCCAGGTCGCGATCAGCGCATGTGAGCCGTGGACCGGAAGCGACGCGAGCTCCCGCCAGACGCTCCAGCGGTAGACCTGGGCAGCGTTCACCCCGCCGGGCCAGGTGAGGGCCATTGCCGTCGAGGCGATCACCGACGCGGCGGCCAGGAGCGCGGTGAAGGCCCGGAATCGAGCGAAGGCCGGGCCGAGCCCGGTCAGCAGGAACGGGATCGCCGGGATCACGTATCTCGGCCCGGGCGAGTCGCCGCCGTAGATCTCGAAGTAGCCGGCATCGAACAGCACGAAGATCACGGAGACGGCGGCGCAGACACAGCTTTCGGCGCGGTAGCCGTGCCTCCAGAGGAGCACGAGCCCGAGCGCGGCGGCGAGGAGCACCGGGGCCTCGACGATCAGCCCGCGGCTGCCGCCGAGCACGAGAGCCAGATGATGCAGCGGTGGAGCGTGGATCCCGAAGAAGCCCGCGGACTGGCGTTCCCGGTAATACGGCGACACGTACTTGAACGAGAGGTGGAACGGAGAGCCGAAGGCCAGGCGGTTGTAGAGCCCGAGGAGCGCAACGCCGGGGACCGCCCCGAGGGCATACCGCCCGAGCGCGTGCACACCGGAGAGCGCGACGTAGACGCAGACGACGGCTCCGATCAGCCCCGACTGGTACTGGACGAGGAGCATCGCTCCCGCGACGAGCCCGGCGAGCCCCGGCCGGCGCCGCCACGCGAGCAGGAAGGACGCGAATGCGAGCGCCGCCGCCGGCACCTCCTCGAAGTTGTCGACGGCGAGAGATCCCGCAAGCGTCCCCGTCGCGAACGTCACGAGCACGGCTCCACCCCATCGAGGCGCGAGCCCTTCCGCGACGCGCCCCACGAGAAGCGCGCACACCAGGAGCGCGATCCCGCCGGTCGAGAGCCGGACAGCCCAGAGCCGCACGTCGCCGTCCCGGCTCCAGCGCGACGGCCCGGGTAGGCGGACCGCCTGCGCCATGGGAATCGCGAAGACCGAGATGCCGGGAGGCTTGTCGGAGTAGAGATGCCCGCCGAAGGCGGCCCGGTCGCCGTTCGGGTCGAGGCACGTGTCCGCCGACAGGTGGCCGTGGACGAGCGCCCGCGTCAGGCACATCCGCGAGGTGTCCTGCGCCCCGGGCGGCCGCATGATCGAGAGCATCGCGAGCGCGACGAGCCCGAGCAGCAGCAGCTCGTGACGGGGCCGCGCCCAGGGAAACGGGCCGGAGCTCGTGAGTCGGGCAGGAAGCTTCACCCGGCGACCCTAACCGGCTGCCCGGAGGCGAACCGCTTGTGTTGCACGCCACGAGCTCGTGGCGTGCAACACAAAGCAGGGAGCTCGGCTCAGGCTTCGGCTGCGACCTTGGCGGGCGCGGCCTTGCGCTTGTTGCGCTCGATGAACTGCTCGGACTGCTCGTAGGCCTCGTCGTCGACGATCTGCTTCGGCGGCGACTTCATCAGATAGGCGCTCGGGCCCTCGAGCGCGCCCGCGATCCCGTTGTCGAGCGCGAGCTTCGCGAGGCGGACGGCGTCGATCACGATGCCGGCCGAGTTCGGCGAGTCCCACACCTCGAGCTTCAGCTCGACGTTCAGCGGCACGTCGCCGAACGACGAGCCCTCCATCCGGATGTAGGCCCACTTGCGGTCGGTGAGCCACGGCACGTAGTCGGAGGGGCCGACATGGACGTTCCCCGGCCCGAGGTCGTAGTCGAGCATCGAGGTCACCGCGTTCGTCTTCGAGATCTTCTTCGACTCGAGCCGCTCCCGCTCGAGCATGTTCAGGAAGTCGGAGTTGCCGCCCACGTTCAGCTGCATCGTCTTGTCGAGGTGCACGCCGCGCTCGCGGAAGAGGGAGGTGAGCACCCGGTGGGTGATCGTGGCGCCGACCTGCGACTTGATGTCGTCGCCGATGATCGGAAGGCCCGCCTGCTCGAAACGGCGCTGCCAGTAGGCCTCGCGCGCGATGAACACGGGCATGCAGTTGACCATCGCGCAACCGGCCTCGAGGATCTGCTCGGCATACCACTTGGTCGCCGTCTCGGAGCCGACCGGGAGGTAGTTGACGACGACGTCGACCTCTCGCTCCTTGAGGATCCCGACGACATCGTCGGTCTCACCCGGAGCCTTCTCGACCACCTCTGAGAGGAACTTGCCGATCCCGTCATGAGTCATCCCGCGCGAGACCGTGACGCCCGTCTTCGGGACGTCGGCGAACTTGATCGTGTCGTTCGGGTGCGCCCACATCGCCTCGGCGAGGTCGACACCGACCTTCCCCTTGATGACGTCGAACGCTGCGACGATCTCGATGTCCCGGATGTGGTACCCGCCGAGGTTCACGTGCATGAGGCCGGGGACGAACTTGTCGTCGTCGGCGCCCTTGTAGTACTCGATGCCCTGGAGCAGCGAGTTGGCGCAGTTGCCGACACCGATGATCGCGACGCGCACCTTTCCGCTTGGACTGCTCGCTCCGTTCGTGCTGCTCTTTCCATTCGATGCTGCCAT
>DATBAH010000002.1:0-4430 GCA_036271615.1 Gaiellaceae bacterium | reverse complement strand
CGGTCGCGAGCGCAAGGGAGATCCGATCGACCACGCGGTCGGCGTCGTTTGCCGGGCCAAGCGCGGCGATCGCGTCGAGCAGGGCGAACCGCTGGCCGAGATCCACGCGCGCGACGACTCCGCGGCCGCCGCGGCAGAGGCAGCGCTGCTCGCGGCGTATGAGATCGGCGAAGAGATCGAGGCGCGGCCGCTCATCCTCGACGTGATTCGCTGACGCGCGAACTATCCGTCGCCGTTGAGTCGGGGGCATCGTGCGAGTATCGGAGATTCGCGATCGATCGGCACGCATTCGTGACGACTGGTGCCTTAGCGTCTTCGCCGAGGGCGGAGGGACGGCGACCCCACCCTTGGGCGGGGGACCGCTCGGTCGCGGCGAAACGGCGCCAACCCGGGCCCAGCTGAGACGCGGTTCGTCCACTCAAGCGCTTGAATAACGCCATGAGCGAGCGCATGCGCAGGGTGAACGAGTCGGTGAGACAGGTGCTGGCGGAGGCACTGCCCGAGCTCAAGGACCCCCGAATCGGCCTCATCACGGTCACCGGTGTCGACACGGCTCCGGATCTGCGCCACGCCACCGTCTACATCAGCGTGCTCGGCTCAGGCCGCAAGCAGCGCGCGAGCCTGCTCGGGCTGGAGGCGGCGCATGGCGTCCTGCAGTCGCGACTCGCACGCGAGCTCAGGCTGAAGCGAACCCCTCAACTGACCTTCGAGTACGATCCCACGGTCGAGCGCGGCGTGCGCATGACCCGCCTGATCGACGAGCTCGCGCCGGACGACAATGACCCAGACGACTGATCTGAAGGCGATCGCGGACGCGCTGCGGCAACACGACCGCTTCCTTCTCGTCACGCACGAGAACCCGGACGGCGACGCTCTCGGGTCGCTGCTCGCAACGGCGACCGCCCTCCGCCAGCTCGGGAAGGACGCGGTCATGTACCTCCCCGGCCGGACACCGCTGCCGAGCGAGTACGGGTTCATGCCGCTCGCCGACCTTGTGCGCGAGCCGCCCGACGACGCCGCGGAGCGTGTGCTCTTCGCCGTCGACTGCGCGAAAGCGGATCGCATCGGCGACGAAGAAGCTCTCTCGCGCGCGCCGCTCGTTCTCAACGTCGACCACCACCACGACAACACGCGTTTCGGCGACCTCGACCTCATCGTCGCCGACGCGTCCTCCACCGGAGAGGTCCTGCGGGACGTGTTCGCGGAGCTCCAGGTCGAGCTGACGCCGGAGCTCGCCGAGCCCCTCTACATCGCCCTGGTCACCGACACCGGGCGGTTCCAGTACGCCAACACGACGCCGAAGGCGCTCCGCCTCGCGGCCGAGCTCGTCGAGGCCGGAGCCGACATCCATGCAGTCTTTCAGCAGGTCTACGAGTCGGTCGAGTTCGCAAAGCTGAAGCTGCTCGCGCGCGCACTCGATCGCGCGGAGGTGCTCGAGGGCGGGCGGATCGTCGTCTCGCACCTCGTGCGCACGGACTTCGGCGAGGTCGGAGCGGCCGAGCCCTACTCCGAGGGGATCATCGACTATCTGCGGGCGGTCGAGGGAGCCGAGCTGGCGGTCCTGGTCCGGGAGCAGCTGAACGAAGACGCGCCCGCGTACAAGGGGTCGCTGCGCTCGAGCATCGACGAGCTCGATGTCTCGGCGATCGCGCGCCTCTTCGGGGGTGGAGGACATCGCCAGGCCGCCGGCTTCTCGACAGACCTTCCCCTCGAGGAGATCGTCGAGCAGATCCGCAAGGGCTTTCTCGCGCAACGTGCCGCCTCGCGCGCTTGATCCAGCCGGAGTCGCGCTCGTCGACAAGCCGAGCGGCCCGTCGTCCTTCGCCGTCGTCGCCCAGATCCGCCGGATCACCGGGGCGCGGACGGGTCATGCGGGGACGCTCGACCCCTTCGCAACGGGGCTCCTGCTCCTGTTGTCCGGTAGGACAACTAAGCTGGCACGATGCCTCGTCGGGCTGGACAAGCGCTACCTCACCGAGATCGACCTCCGGTGCCGCACGTCGACCGGGGATCCGGAGGGGGAGGTCGTCGAGCATCGGGTGACTCCCGGCGAGGACGAGCTCGGCAGACGGCTCGAGCGCCTCCGCGGCGAGATCGAGCTGCCGATCCCGGCCGCCTCGGCGGTGAAG
Source organism: Gaiellaceae bacterium (assembly GCA_036271615.1). Lineage (GTDB taxonomy): Bacteria > Actinomycetota > Thermoleophilia > Gaiellales > Gaiellaceae > Palsa-739. The sequence goes on along the minus strand of DATBAH010000002.1, from coordinate 2,301 downwards.
ATCGGCGGTGAGCGCGCGTACCGGCTGGCGCGGCGCGGCGTCCAGGTGGAGATGCCGATCCGCCGCTCGACCGTGCGCAAGCTCGACGTCATCGCGTATACGGGCGAGACCGTCACCCTCGACGTCCTCGTCAGCTCCGGGACCTACGTTCGCTCGCTTGCAATCGCGCTGGGCGGGCATTGCGCGACGTTGCGGCGGACCGAGGTCGGGCCCTTCTCGGTTGCCGACGCAGTCGCGCCGGAGGCGTTCACCGCCGAGCGGCTTCTGCCGGATGCCGAAGTGCTAAGGCGCGTGGAAGCGGCAGGCTCGGCGGCGGGCAGATGAGCGTTGCCCGCGAACCGGCCGGGCTCCCGGATGCACGGCGCGCCGTCGCGCTCGGCACATTCGACGGCGTCCACCGAGGCCACCGGCAGGTGATCGACGCGGCCCGGAAGGCCGGACTGCGGACGAGCGTCGTGACGTTCGATCCGCATCCCCGAGCGGTGCTGGGCAGCCGCGTCGAGCTTCTCACCACGCTGGAGCGCAGGCTCGAGCTGCTTGCGGACGCGGGAGTGGAGGACGTGCTCGTGCTCCCGTTCGACGAGGAGCTCGCAGGGCTCTCGGCAGAGGACTTTGCCGAGCGGATGTTGTGTGGAATCGGAGCAGAGACGATCGCCGCGGGGGAGACGTTCCGCTTCGGCCGAGGCCGCGAAGGCGATCTGGACCTGCTCGACCGTCTCGGCTTCGACGTGCGCCGAGTGCCTCTCGTCGAGCACGTCTCGTCCAGCCGAGCGCGTGAGCTCGTCCGCGCGGGCGAGATCGGGCGAGCGGCGGCGTTGCTCGGACGGCCGCCCGAAGTCGAGGGGATCGTCGTGCGCGGCGACGGACGCGGCCGCGAGCTCGGGTTTCCGACCGCGAACCTCGACGTCCCGGAGGAACTGCTCGTGCCGGCCGACGGTGTGTACGCCGGCTGGGCCGGGGATCACCGAGCCGCAATCTCGATCGGGACGAACCCGCACTTCGACGGCGTCGAGCGCCGGGTCGAAGCTCACCTGCTCGACTTCGACGACGACCTCTACGGCAAACGACTCATCGTCGAGATCTGGGCTCCCATCCGGGAGCAGCGCCGTTTCGACTCGCTCGAGGAGCTCGTGGCCGCGATCGGCGACGACGTCGGGCTGACGCGCGGCGCCGTACGGCCCGTCTGAGCGGGGGCCGGCGTCTCACGAGCCCGAGGCCGGCAGGGCAGTCCAGCCGACGCGCGCGACGCCCTCGCGCGGGAAGTCGAGCCGGTGGCTCATGAGCAACCCGCCGGCGAACCCGTAGACATCGCCGCCGAGCGGATCGACCCGGTACTCGGGTCGGTCGATCCGGACGCCCGTCAGCGGATCGGTCTCACTCTCGGCCACACGCCAGCGGCCGTCCTGCACCGCCAGGAAGGCGACGGAGTCGTCGAGTGCGTACCGGCCCGGCTCGACGTGTGCGACGCCGGATCCCTCGAGGGGCGCCGGCACGAGCCCGAGCTCGCGCACGACGCGTCGGATCGCTCCGCTGCCGCGCCAGCTGTTCGTGAGAACGGCGAGGGCGGTCTCCTCCTCGGGGACGAGCAGAAGGAGCGACTGGTAGCCGCCGACCGACCCCTCGTGGTCGAAGGCCGGGCGGCCGCCGACGAGCTCGCGACTCCAGCAGCCGACGCAGTAGCGGCCGCCGAGCGCTTCGGCTCGCGGCTGGCGGACGGCCCCCCGCTGGGCGGCGGAGAGAGGGCCCGGGCCACCGAGGTGGTGCGCCGCGAAGCGAAGCAGGTCCCCGACCGTCGACCAGAGCCCGCCCGCCGCCCGCCGCGACTCCGCATACACGACCTCGGGTGCGGGTCGGTGTCCTACATCGCCGTCGGGGACATGTCCCGGCGCAGCCCCTTCCGGCTGCTCGAAGCTGGTGCTCTCCAGCCCGAGCGGGTCGAGCACCTGCTCCTGCACCGCACGCGAATAAGACGTGCCGGCAGCCGCCGCGCACGCCTCACCGGCGAGCACGTAACCGGCGTTCGAGTACGACCAGAGGCCGCGGCACGCCTCGGGAAGCAGCTCCCTCGAGTTCGGCCGCAGATCGGCCGTGTGCGAGAGGAGCCTCGCCGCACTCGAGCCGTCCGAGCCCAGCGGTGCATCGAGGTCGAGCACGAGCGCTGCGAGCGACGCCGTGAACCATTTCGTGATCGACGCAATCCTGAACGGCGTCTCGACCTCGGCCGCCCCGGCGGCCGCAAGCTCCACCCGTTCGCCCACGAGAAGCCCGGCCGTGACTGCGGGTACGCCGCTGCGCGCCCGC
>DATBAH010000001.1:0-8839 GCA_036271615.1 Gaiellaceae bacterium | reverse complement strand
CTCGTCGGCCATGTCCTCGTAGGACGAGCCTTCGAGGTAGAGCCGCAACGCGTCGGCCTCGAGGGGAGAGAGGCCGCTGCCGAGGCTGAAGACGAGGCTCTGCAGCTCTTCGGTCGAGATCACGACGAGCGGCGGTTCCTGGACCGCCGGGCCGGGCAAGGCGTCGCCCAGCGTGCACTCGCCCTCGCCGTCCTGCCCGGCCGGCGTGTGGCTGAACGAGACGTACGTGTTGAGCGGCGTGTGCTTGAAGCGGGTCGCGGTCTTGATCGCCGTGATGATCTGGCGCGTGACGCAGAGCTCGGCGAAGCTCCGGAACGACGTCTCCTTGTCGGCGCGGAAGTCGCGCACCGCCTTGTAGAGGCCGATCAGCCCCTCCTGGAGGAGGTCGTCGTTGTCACCCCCCGCGAGGAAGTACGAGCTCGCCTTGAGACGGACGAAGCCCGTATAGCGGCGGATCAGCGCATCCATCGCGACGCTGTCTCCGTTCCGCGCCTTGAGGACGAGCTGGAGATCCTCTAGCTCTCGTTGAGCTTTCTGCGGCGATCGTGCTATCGCTGCGCGGGCAGCCATGGCGCCTCCCGGCCTCTCGAGGGTGAAGTCTCACCCTGTGGTCGAGGCGAAGATAGCAAGCGGTCCAACATTTTACAAGCCCAATTGCTATGGACCCAGCTTGCCTTGGACCCAGGAAGCTAGCGCGATCTAGCGTTTACCGCGACGTAACCGCTCTAGCTCGGCGAGCGTCTCGGGATCGAGACGGTCGCGAAGGTCGCCGCGAGTGGCCGGCGGCTGGCTCGGCCGCGAGAGCTCGGCGAGGAACGTCTGCGACGCGAGCTTCCGCACCTCGATGCCCGTCGTGCCGCGGACGGCGGCGTCGGAAGAGACGATCGCGACCTGTTCCCGGCTCCGGTGCTCGGCGGCAAGACGCTCGAGCAAGGCGTCCGCGTCCTTCGCCCACCGCACCTCCAGAGGACCGTGCCGCTCGGTCGAGCCCTCGCCGTCGAAGACGAGCACACCCCGCGCGCCCTGCGCCGCCACCCAGCTCGCGAGGAGGTCGCGGAGCTCCTCCGGCGAGCCGAAGCCGCCGGCGTGGAGCAGGTTGAACCCATCGAAGAGGTAGAGCGTCGGCTCAGCCATTTCGTTGTCGCCGGGCCTCGTACATGAGAAGTGCCGCGGCCACGCTGACGTTGAGCGACTCGACCAGGCCGAGCAGCGGGATCGAGACCTCGAGATCGCAGGTGCGCCGTACGAGCGGGCGCAGTCCCTTGCCCTCGGCTCCGAGGACGAAGGCGATGCCACCGGACAGGTCGGCGTTCCACATCGGCGTTCCCGACCGGCCCACGGCACCCGCGATCCAGAGATCGCCGCTCTTGATCTCGGCGAGATAGCGAGCCAGGTTCGGCACCACCGCAACCGGGAGATGCTCCACCGCGCCCGCCGAGGAGTGCGAGACCGCAGCCGTGACGCGCGCCGACCCGTGCGCGGGTACGACCACGCCGCTCGCCCCCGCTCCCTCCGCGCTCCGGATCACGGCGCCGAGGTTCCGCGGGTCGCTGACCTGGTCGAGGCACGCGAGGAGCGGCGCCCCACCCGCGGCGAGCTCGAATGCGTCGGCGTAACGGAACGGCTCGCACCACGCGACGACACCCTGGTGGTCCCGCGTGCCCGCGGCCTCGGAGAGATCGCGCTCGAGCTTCGTCTGCACCCGTGGCCGCTCGACCTCTCGCAGCCACGCCTCGCTGCGAACCGCGCGCTCGCTCGCCCAGAGCTCGAGCACCTCGCGCGGCCCGCGCAGCGCCTCGCGCACGGGACGGCGCCCGTAGACGATCTCCCGCGTCACGAGCGACGAACGAGCCGGTAGCCGGGAGGCCCGGCGACGTCGCGCACCTCCCAGCCCGCGGCGACGATCTCGTCGCGCAGCCTGTCCGCCCCGGAGAAGTCCTTTGCGTCGCGCGCCTCGCGCCGCCGCTCGGCCAGCGCAGCAACCTCCGCCGGCGCCGCTTCGAGCTCGGCGAGCGAGCCGAGCCCGAACAGGCCGAGCCCCCAGCGCAGCGACGCCCACTCCTGCCGGTCGCGCCAGGCGTGGAAGAGCGCAAGCGCCTCGGGCGTGTTGAAGTCCTCGTCGAGGACGGCGGCGAGCTCCTCCTCGAGGATCGTCTCGCCCTCGTCGTCTCCCGCGCGTTCGTCGAGGAAGAAGTTGCGGAACGCGTCGGCCTGCGCCTTCGCCTGGACGAGCGCCTCGTCACCGAAGTCGACCGGCTTCCGCCAGTGCGCGCCGAGGAAGAAGAGCAGCACGACCTCGCGCCCCCAGGTGTCGAGGACGTTCCGCAGCGAGACGTCGTTGCCGAGGGACTTCGACATCTTCTCGCCGTCCATGCCGCCGATCAGCCCGTTGTGCATCCAGATGCGGGCGAACTCGTGGCCGACAGCGAGCGACTGCGCGAGCTCGTTCTCGTGGTGCGGGAAGACGAGGTCGAGGCCGCCCCCGTGGATCTCGAAGACAGGGCCAAATGCGTCCTCGGCCATCACGGAGCACTCGATGTGCCAGCCCGGCCGACCCTTCCCCCACGGCGAGTCCCAGGCGGTGTCCTCGCCCGGCTTGTTGGCCTTCCACAGCGCAAAGTCGCGCGGATCCTCCTTCAGCGGGTTCGGCTCCTGCTCCTCGACCTGGTCGGGCCGCTGCCGCGACAGGCGTCCGTATCCCGGATCGCTGCCGACGCGGAAGTAGACGTCTCCCTCGACCGGATAGGCGCGCCCGCCCTCGACGAGCTGCGCGATGAAGCGGACGATCGACTCGACGCTCTCCGTCGCCTTCGGGAGGCCGTCGGGCATGCCGAGGCCGAGGTCGCCGGTGTCCTGGAGGTACCAGGCGGTCGCCTGGGCCGCGAGCTCCGCGCTCTGCCCCGGCGCCGCGTCGTAGATCTTGTCGTTGATGTCCGTGATGTTGTGGACGAGCGTCGCGTCGTAGCCGCGCTGCCGCAGCCAGGAGCGCAGCCACATCCCGAGTACGAACGGCCGCGCGTTGCCGATGTGCGCACGCTGGTAGACGGTCGGCCCGCAGAAGTACATGCGGATCGGCCCGGGCGGCTCGGGCAGCTCCTCGAGCTGCCGGCTGAGCGTGTTGTAGAGCCTCACCTCTCCAGCCTAGAGACCAGCTCGTCCCGGGGCAGCGCCGCGATGACTGCTGCGAGCTCGGGCCCGCGGTCGCGCCCGGTGAGCGCCAGCCGGAGCGACTTCAGGTCGCCGCCGACCGCCTTCAGCTCGCGCACGATCGCGCGCGGTTCCAGACCCGCCTCGACGAGCTCGCGAGCGCGAGCGAGCGTCTCGGGCGCGTCGACCTCCACCGTTGCCGGCTCGAGCACGAGCTCCGCGTAGGCGCGTGCCTCCGTGAGATCCCGCGCGCCGCGCAGGACCGGCGCGACCGAGACGGGCACCCCGACGCGTGCTGCTAGCTCTTCGTCGTCCAGGCCGGCGAGCGCCTCGGTGGAGAGCCGCCTCAGCCGCGCGAGATCGAGATGCACGTCGTGGCGCGGCAGGCCCAGCTCCTCGAGGTACGCCCGCACGGCTTCGGCCGGGATGCCCTCGTCCCGCAGCGACGCAACGGTCGCGCCCGGGGCCCGTTTCGCGAGCTTGCGTCCGTCCTCGCCGAGGATCAGGCCGTGGTGGACGAACTCCGGCGGCGTCGCGCCGAGCGCCTCGAACAGACGGCGGTGAAGCGGCTCGTTGGGGCGGTGGTCATTGCCGCGCACGACGTGCGTGATCCCGAAGTCGATGTCGTCGACGACCGACGCGAGGTGATAGGTGGGCGATCCGTCTTCGCGCACCAGCGTGAGTCCGTCGAACCGGTCGCCGAGAGGAGCACCGACCTCACGATGGCGCTCCGCGCGCGCGCTCTGCCGCACCGGCCCCTCGTCCCACCCGATCCCCAGCCACTCGAGATCCCGCAGGATGGCCTCCTCCCCGCCCGGGACGTTGCGTGCGGGATCGGTGTCGTCGATCCGGAGCAGCATCCAGTCGCCCAACCGCCGGTTCGCGACCGCGCTCAGGGCATTGCCGAGATGGAGCGATCCTGTCGGGCTTGGGGCAAAACGGACTCTGACGGCCATCCGGCGAGTGTAAGGTTCTGCCCGCGATGGAGTCCTGGCTCGCAACGGTTCTCCGCCAAAACGGCTAGTCCGCCGCTTCCCACCAAAGCGTCCTAGGGAAGCGGCGGGACGCGACGCGTTCCGCCCCGAAAACGGAGGTGTACGTCGCGATGCCGATGCCACATCGCACCCAGCAGCAACTGATCAAGCGCCGCCTCGTGGGCAAGGACGGCGCCGAGCGGATCCGCGAGCTCCGCGCGATCCTCACCGAGCTGCCCGGCTACCGCAACGGCCCCTACGCCGACCTGCGCAAGTGGGTCGAAGGCGAGATCGAGGCGGCGCGCACGCGGAAGAAGGTCGTCCACCGCGACTCGATCGCCGTGCGGCGCGAGGGCGCCGCTCAGATCGCGCTCGTGGGGCCACCGAACGCCGGCAAGTCGTCGCTCCTCCAGGCGCTGTCGGCGATCCAGATCCGGACGGGCGACTACGCGTTCACGACGAGCCGGCCGGTCGCAGCGACGACGCGCCTCGGCGGAGTGCTCGTCCAGCTCGTCGAGATCCCCGGCCTGATCGAAGGAGCCGCCGACGATCGCGGCGGTGGCCGCGCGCTGCTCGGCGTGCTCCGCAACGCGGACGCGATCGCCTGGTGCCACGCCTGCGAGCGCCCCCTCGAGGAGCTCGAGACGATCCGCGACGAGGTCGCCGCAGCCGGGATCGAGCTACCTGCGCTCCTTGCGGCGACGAAGGCCGACGAGGCTCCGGCGCCCGAGCATCCGGAGCTGCGGGTCGTCCCGGTGTCGGTCCTCGACGACGCGAGCCTCGACCGGTTGCGCGAGGAGCTCTGGGGGCTGACGGGTCTCGTCCGGGTCCACCTGCGCGACGGCGGCGACCCGGTGGCGCTGCAGCCGCCGGCGACCGTCCTCGACGTCGCGGACACGATCCACCACGAGCTGCGGGAGGACTGCACCGGCGCGAAGGTCTGGGGCCCGTCGGCGCGGTTCCCGGGCCAGCAGGTCGGGAGGGAGTACGAGCTGAGCGACGGCGACACGGTCGAGGTGCTCGACCGTTGAGGAGGTTCGGCTGACGAAGAACCGGCGTTACAGCGGTGTTGCCGGAGCGCTAGCGTGGGGCGATCCCTCTTCGCATCCTCGTCCTCGGTGGAACACAGTTCGTCGGACGAGCCGTCGTCGAGACGGCGCTCGAGGGCGGACACGACGTCACGCTCTTCAATCGCGGCCTGACGAATCCCGGTCTCTTTCCGGAGGCCGAGAAGCTTCGCGGCGATCGCTCACGCGACCTCTCCGCGCTCGCTGACCGCGCGTGGGACGTCGCGATCGACGTGGCCGCCTACGCTCCGCGGGTCGTGGAGTTGGCGACGCAGGTGCTCGCTCCGCAGGTGGAGCAGTACGTCTTCGTCTCGAGCGTGTCGGTGTACGCGGATCAGAGCGTCCCGCAACTCGAGACCGCGCGGCTGGAAGCGTCGGCCGATCCGGACGACGTGAGCGAGGCGTCGTACGGCGCGCGGAAAGCCTCCTGCGAGGCCGTCGTTCGCCGGGCGTTCGGTGATCGCGCGACGATCGTCCGTCCAGGGATGATCGTCGGGCCGCACGACGCGACGGATCGCCTCTCGTACTGGCCGAAACGCATCGCCGCCGGCGGCCGCGTGCTGGCCCCGGGCGATCCGCGCGATCCGGTGCAGTTCATCGACGTCCGCGACCTGGGCGACTTCATCGTCCGGCTGGCAGAGACGCGTCGCGGCGGCGTCTTCAACGCGACGGGCGAGACGATCTCGTTCGGAAGCGTCCTCGACGCCTGCCGCACGGTGACCGGAGGCGACGCGGAGCTCGTGTGGGTCTCAACGGATGCGCTTCTGGCCGTGGGGCTCGATCCCTGGATGGGCGTGCCGCTGTGGATCGCGGCGCCGGGCTGGGAGGCGGCGAACCGCGTGCCGATCGAGCGTGCTCTGCAGGCGGGGCTGACGTTCCGGCCGCTCACGGACACGATCGAGGCCGCGTGGAGCGACACGACCGAGGCGAAGCTCGTCACCGCTCTGCCGCCAGAGCGCGAGGCCGAGCTTCTGCAACTCGCGACGCCTACTTCGCAGGGCTGAACGCGTACAGCTTCCCCCAACCGACGACGTAGAGCCGCTTTCCGTCGGTGACGACGGGCGTGAAGGCGCCGTCGGGATACGTCCAGACCTGTTTCCCCGTCAGCGCGTCGAGGCCGTATGTGCGCCGCTTGAGAGTGGCGAAGTAGACGATGCCGTCGACGACCGTCGCCGAGCCCGAGATGGGGCCGTTCGCGTGGAACTTCCAGAGCACCGCTCCCGTCGCCGCGTCGAGCGCGTAGAAGGTGTGGTCGTACGAGCCGATGAAGACGCGCTGGTGCCAGATCGCCGGCGAGCCGTAGACGAAGCCGCCCGTCTTGTAGGACCAGCGCAGCTTCCCGCTCTGCTCGCCGAACGAGTAGACGTGCCCGTCGGTCGAACCGAGATAGACGCGGGAGTAGGCGACCGACGGCGTCGAGTAGAACTGACCGTGACCGCCGAACCAGTCGCGGTTCGACTGCGCGCGCCAGATGAGCTTCCCGTCGCTCGCCCGCAGCGCGTAGAGGCGGCCGTCGTAGGCGCCGAAGAAGAGACGGCCGCGGTCGTACGCGATGGCTCCTTTCACGTCTCCGCCCGCCTGGAACGTCCACACCGTCTTGCCGTCCACATTGCGCAGCGCATAGACGCGACCCGCGTAGTCGCCGACGTAGATCGTGCTGCCGACGATGAGCGGAGAGGTCTCCGTCGCGCCGAGGTTCCTGCGCCAGCGAACGGCGTGCGAGGGTCCTGCGGCCACGGCGATCAACTCGCCGTCGCCCTTCTCGGCGGAGCCCCTCCCGCACGGTTCCCGGTTGAGGAAGGTCTCGAAGACCGAGCCGCGGCCCAGCCGGTTGACCGCCGGCGAGGCCGCTTCGCACCGGCCCACGGGAAGGGTCCACAGCCGGCGCCCGTTGCGCGCGGAGACCGCGATGAGGTTCCCGTTGAGGCTCGCGTAGTAGAGGTAGTGGAAGCCGATCGCCGGTGGAAACTCGACGAGCGACGTGCCGCCTGTGACCCAGTCGCGCCGAAACGGCGGCCTGAGCTTGCCGACGCCGACGTGGAGATGCTGCGTCACGCCGCCGAACAGCGGAGAGACGAGCGAGGTCGTGCTCGGTTGAGGCGGGACGACGGTCTGGGTCGGATCGAACTCGGCCGTGCTACCGCGGACGCTGCCGCCGAAGCGGTGCGTCGACTCGTAGTACGCGGCCCCGATGCCGCCGCCGAGCAGGATCAGGACCACGGCAACGACGACGAGGCGCATCCGCCGGATGATGCCTGCGGTGGTCGACAGCCCGGCGCGCTACGGTCGCGCCGTGGAGAGTCTGCTGCTCGCCTGGTTCGCGGAGCACGGCCGCGACCTGCCGTGGCGAGGGACACGCGACCCGTACGCGATCCTCGTCAGCGAGGTCATGTCGCAGCAGACTCAGGTGGAGCGCGTCGTGCCGCGCTGGCGGAGCTGGCTCGAGCGTTGGCCGACCGTCGAGGCGCTCGCCGTGGCGCCGGCCGGCGAGGTGATCCGCGAGTGGCAGGGACTCGGGTACAACCGTCGCGCCCTTTCGCTCCATCGCGCTGCACAGCACGTTGCGGCTCACGGCTGGCCCGACGACCTGACCGAGCTGCCGGGCGTCGGGCGCTACACCGCGGACGCGGTGGCCTGCTTCGCGCTCGGCCGTCCGGTCCTGCCGGTGGACGTCAACGTGCGCCGCGTCTCGGAGCGCACGGGCCGCGTCTTCTCCCCCGCCGCCGCCCAGGCACTCATGGATCTCGGCAAGATGGTTTGCCTGGCACGGATCCCGCGCTGCGGCGCATGCGCGCTCGCCGCCGAGTGCCCCTCACGCGGTCGCCGCTTCGAGTCGACCCGCCGCCAGGGGCGGTTCGAGGGCTCGTTCCGCCAACGGCGGGCGACAGCGCTCCGGGCGGTCGTCGCCGGCTCGCAGCCGCAGGACGCCGAGGCCGTCGACTCACTCGCACGCGACGGGCTCGTCCGAGTGGACGGCGAGTTCGTGTCTCTACCGGAGTAGCGGGGTACCATCCGCCGGATGCCGGTCGCCGATATCACCACGCTGCTGATCCCGCTCTGGATCCTGCTCGGACTGCTGGTGCTGCTCGGCATCCTCGGCCTGCTCGGGCGCATCCAGGGCGGCCGCTACCTGAAGCCGCTCTTCGCGCTGATGTCGAAGGTGCCGTTCCTCAGGCGACAGCTCGAGAAGGCGTCGAAGGCGGCAATCGAGCGGACGAATCCAGAGCTCGCGAGCGCGATGCGAAAGCTCGAGCCGCATGCCAAGCAACTGCAGAATCCCCAGCAGGCGCAGAAGGCGATGTCCCGCCTGACGCGCGAAGAACGCGCGGCGCTGCTCGAGATGCAGGAGCAGCAGGGCGGCCCCGAGCTCGACGCGATGAATCGGCAGATGCGCCGCCGGCTCGAAAAGCAGCAGAAGCGACGCTGACTTTTCTGCCGCGACCGACATGCGCGGGCGCGGCACCTACCGCGAGCGGAAAGCACAGCGCTTGCGCACGCGAGCGAAGCGAGCCTGCGCCAGCGAAGCGGGCGAGCGACTAGAAGAGCGACGCTGACCGTCGTGCCGCGACCGACATGCGCGGGCGCGGCACCTACCGCGAGCGGAAAGCACAGCGCTTGCGCACGCGAGCGAAGCGAGCCTGCGCCGGCGAA